>JASFTV010000023.1:0-19397 GCA_050050615.1 Desulfobacteraceae bacterium | reverse complement strand
GTTGAATCGCTGCATAAATGCGCTGAGGTTGGCCTCGGGGGTCATGGCGACAAGGTGGAAATGATTGTCCATTAGCACGTAAGCATGAACCTCGACGCCGTAAAGATCCTTAGTTGCTGAAAGGATCTTAAGAAACTTGACCTTGTCCCGGTTATCAGCAAAGATCCTTCTTTTTTCATTTCCCCTGCTGGTCACGTGATACCAGGCGCCGGGATATTGTATGCGGAGGGGTCGAGCCATAATATTACGATAGCGTGGCGATGGCAGAAAGTCAATAGTTAAGGTTTGACCCCCCATTCTACCTGTTGACTTTAGGGCTGCAACATGGTCTTAATGACCGTTAGGAATCTGCCCCATGACGGAGAATAAACAAAATCGGGATCTACCTCCGGTTCAAGATCAGGCATTTGATAGCCAGCAATCTGCGTATTCCCCCATCCAAAACACCCAGGGGCACAGGAGTTTACTTACCCTTTTGGACGGGGCGAGCTCGCAGAGTCCTGTCATCGCGCCTGAACTGGAAACCCAGAAGCTCATCGCCGCAGACAGGAACGCGGATTTGACGGAACGACTCGAGGCGTATGAGGATATCACCGATTCAGAGGTCGGCGACACCACGCTTTCGCGGGCACGCAATATCGAGCGGGAGGTGGGCTTCAGGCAGATATATTTCAAGTTTGAAGGAGGCAATCCCACCGGCACTCAGAAAGACCGCATTGCCTTTGCGCAGGCGATGGATGCCATGCGCCGGGGTTTCGACGCGATCACGGTGGCAAGCTGCGGAAACTATGGGGCGGCTGTAGCGCTTGGAGCATCTATGGCAGGGCTCCAGTGTATCGTCTACATCCCGGAGGGGTTTCACACCAAGAGGATTCCAGAGATGCTGAACTATGGTGCTGAAATCATCCGTGTGCCAGGCGATTACGAAACCTCCGTAAAGATTTCTCGAACACGAGCTGAGACTGACGAGATCTACGATGCCAATCCCGGAGGACAGAATGCGACCCTTCAATTAAAGGTCTACGGCGAGATCGCTTTCGAAATCTACGATGAGCTTCGAGACGCCCCCGCTTTGGTGGCGGTGCCCGTGTCGAACGGCACCACACTGGCCGGGATCTACAAAGGCTTCCAGAGTCTATATCGCCGAGGTAAGACGTCGCGAATGCCCAAAATCATCGCTGGATCATCCCACGGAAAAAACCCCATCATCCGCGCCTTCATGAAGAATCTGCTTCAGTGTGATGACCTGGAACCGCGGGTCATTCGCGAGACCGCCGTGAATGAACCGCTGATCAATTGGCATGCCGCTGATGGGGATCATGCCCTGGAGGCGATCAGAAAGACGGGCGGGTGGGCCTCTTACGCCTCTGACAAAAGCATGCTTGCCTTTTCAAGACTGCTGAGGGATCGGGAAGGTCTCAATGTTCTGCCAGCATCAACCGCCGGCCTAAGCGTGCTGCTGGATTACCATCGCAAAGAGCCTCTTTCCGGGGATCGATATGTGGTGGTTCTAACAGGGCGAAAATCATGAGTCCGTTTCCTGAAGGAAATGCCGTTGTCTATTGTGAGGGTGCGTTCAATACGCCGAACGGTAAAACGGCCCACGGTCTGGTTCGTCGAACCAGACGATATCGGGTCCTCTCCATTGTGGATTCCCGCCATGCGGGGAGTGAGGCGGGGATGGTTTTGGAAGGCAAAAGCAGAGGGATTCCTATCTATGCGGACGTTCATCAGGCGGTGGGGGCCAGCAGAACGGGAAACCACAGAGCCTCCCATTTGGTGGTGGGGTTAGCGCCGGACGGCGGTCGGCTGAGCGCTGAAGCACGCCAGGATATGATCGAGGCGGTTCAGTTAGGGCTGAACGTGGACTCGGGGCTTCATGACTACCTTTCGGAAGACGAGGATATCGCCCCTTTAGCAGCCAAAGAGGGCGTGATGATCCGTGATGTCCGAAAGCCTCCTCCGATAAAAGAGCTTCACTTTTTTACGGGAAAGATTGAAGAGGTCACCTCCCTGAAAGTCGCTCTTCTGGGCACGGACTCAGCGGTTGGGAAGAGAACTACGGCGTGGGTTCTCTTGGATGCCTTGGAGGCGCGCGGATATAAGGCTGAACTTATCGGAACCGGGCAGACCGCCTGGATGCAAGGCGTGCGCTACGGCATCATTCTCGACTCCCTGATTAACGACTTTGTCTCAGGTGAGATCGAACACGCTGTTTGGAGAGCCTGGAAAGAGATGCACGCTGAAGTGATTATCATTGAAGGCCAGGGAAGTTTGATGAATCCTGCTTATCCGGGGGGGTTCGAAATTCTGGCCGCAGGGAAGCCTGACGTGGTTGTGCTCCAGCATGCCCCTGCCAGAAAGGCGTATGACGGTTTTCCAGGTTATCGCCTCCACCGTCTTGACAAACAGATCCAGGCCATTGAATTCCTTTCCGATAAGCCCGTGGTCGCCATAACGGTCAATCACGAAAATCTGAACAGGAAAGAGCTGCCCGGGGTCTGCGCGGAGATCACCCAAGCCACCGGTGTTCCCGCATGTGATGTGCTCCTGGATGGGGCGGATTCAGTGGTTGATGCCCTCGTACCCTATCTGAAACGTCTCGGATGAGGTCAGATTTTTGAGAAAGGGAGCGGGATGGGTATGTCCAGTAGGGAAGGGGAACCTTTAGATATCCTAGGGGTAGTGGATCGATTCGAGATCGGTCCCGTGAGAGTGGAAAGGCATCGCGTCACAGCCCCATACAGGGTGACCCGCGAGGGCAAGACGGATACGACGGAACTATTATACCGATTCGAGGAAGAGGTCTTCACCCCCGGCGATCCCGCCTCACTCAATCTGGGGAGCATGCTCTGTGCCCAAGCTGCACTCAATTATGGGCTTTTCTGCGATGAGATCGTCTTTTACGGCTTGTTTGATAAGCCTGACCGACGGTTCATCAAAGAGATGGCCCAGAATACGGCCAGGGAGATCTATGTTAAAAAGTTCCTGGAACCCAATCCTTTTCTCATCGGACCTGCGGCCAGACTGCCTTCGGTCAAGCGTGGAAGCTATTTACGAGCTCGATTCATCTTCGAGGATCAAGAGAGGGGTTCAGAAGTTCAAAGTGAAAAGCAGCAGAAAGGGAATGAACCCTCGGATGTGAATCCATCGCAGCATGCGGTCCTCTCAAGTGGTGGCAAGGACAGCCTTCTCACTTTCAGTTTATTGAGGGAAATCGGCGATGCGATACACCCTATTTTCCTCAACGAATCAGGACGACACTGGTTTACAGCCCTGAATGCCTACAGACACTTCGCGAAGAACATTGCCAACACGGCGCGGGTTTGGACCAATGCGGACAGGGTTTTTAACTGGATGTTACGGCATTTGCCCTTTGTACGCCGAGATTATGCGAGGATTCGTTCAGACGATTACCCCATACGCCTCTGGACTGTGGCGGTATTCATTTTCGGAGCCCTTCCCCTTCTCAAGAAAAGAGGGATCGGCCGTCTCGTCATTGGGGATGAGTTCGATACGACCCGGCGGCTCTCGCATCAGGGCATTACCCACTACGACGGGCTGTATGATCAGAGCCGCTACTTTGACAATACTCTGACGCGCTATTTCCATACCAAAGGCTGGAGCATCAGCCAGTTTTCCGTACTAAGGCCCCTTTCCGAGTTGCTGATCCAAAAGATCTTGGTTGAACGCTACCCGGAAATGCAGCGTCATCAGGTCTCCTGCCACGCATCGCATAAAGAAGGGGAGCGAATCAAGCCCTGCGGTCGGTGCGAGAAATGCCGCCGCATCGTGGGCATGCTCTTGGCACTTGGTGGAGATCCGAAAAACTGCGGTTACACGCAGCAGCAGATCGAGCACTGCCTGAAAAGGCTGGGTGACAAGGGGGTCCATCAGATCACAGACGATGCAGAGCATCTGGCTTTTCTGTTAAGAGAGAAAGGACTCTCTGACAGCGCAAGTTTGGGCAATGTCCGGGCCCGCCAGAGACCAGAAACCATGAAACTCCGCTTTGATCCTGAGAGGTCTCCTGTGGAAGGCATGCCAGTGGATCTCCGTGAGCCGCTTTACCGCATATTCCTCGAACACGCAGAGGGTGCTGTCCAGAGGAGCGGACGGGTCTGGATTGACTTTGATCCTCTGGAGGATCCGGCACTGACAATCCCCTATCCCTTCGAAGCCCTAAGGGGCACAGTCGCCCGAAAATCTGAAATTCCCAAATCCGACAGGACACCCCTACTCGGAGAGCTGACCTGGCCGGAAGCGAAGAGACGTTTTGAAGAGGTTGATGTGGCCCTTTTACCGGTGGGCTCCGTTGAGCAGCACGGCTCACATCTTCCCTTGGACACGGATGCCTTCGACGCGCAGTATCTCGCACTGAAAGTAGCGGAGAGATGTAAAGATCCAAGGCCTCTCGTTTTGCCCCTGATCCCGTATGGGGTTTCCTACCACCATGAAGATTTCAGCGGCACCCTCAGTATCAGTCCTGAGACACTGTCTCAACTTGTCTATGAAATCGGCATGGGTGCAGCCCGCCACGGAGTTACCAAACTGATCATCATTAACGGACACGGGGGGAACAGTCCGGCATTGAATTTTGCAGCCCAGATGATCAATCGCGATGCCCATATTTTCACGTGCGTCGACACCGGAGAGACGAGCGATCCTGACATAGATGCCTTGGCTGAGACACCGAACGATGTCCATGCCGGTGAGATCGAGACAAGTACAACCTTGGCTGTTCGCCCTGAACTCGTGAAGCTGAAGGCAGCACGAAAGTTTATACCTCAGTTTTCCAGCCGGTATTTGAACTTTACTTCCAAGCGGGGTGTGGACTGGTACGCGCGGGTGGCGAAGATATCACCCAGCGGTGTTTTAGGCGACCCAACGAGCGCAACCGCGGAAAAGGGCAAGCGGATCTGGGATCTCATGATCAAGCATCTCGTGGAACTGGTCGAAGATATTAAGAGTCTGAGTTTGGACGAGATTTACCAGAAGCGGTACTAAACCTATGAGAATTACAGATGTCAAAGCATGGTCTGTCTCGATGCGATTATCAGAACCCTACACCATCGCCTATGAAACGGTTCGTGCCACGACGAATATTTTCCTTCGCATCGAGACGAACCGTGGCGTCAGTGGCCACGGCTGTGCAGCCCCGGATGAGCAAGTGACCGGGGAAACGGCAGAAAGCGTTTCGCGATCTCTCAATGACGTTGTGAGGCCCACCATCAAGGGTTCGGATCCCCTACGCCCGATCATGCTCTTCGAAAGGCTCAAGCCTATGTTGAAACGACAACCTTCAGTCCTTGCGGCCGTCGACATGGCCCTTTTTGATGTTCTGGGAAAAAATGCGGACCTCCCATTATGGAAGCTTCTGGGCGGCTACCGGGATCGTATCAAGACAAGCGTGACTATTGGTATCCTGCCGTTGAGAGAGACCGTGGAGAGCGCTCAGGCATGGGTTGAGAAAGGGTTCAAGTCTTTGAAGCTCAAAGGGGGGAGGGACGTTGAATCAGACATCGAACGTGTCTTGAAGGTCAGAGAAGCGGTGGGCAAAGAGATTGAACTGCGTTTCGACGGCAATCAGGGTTTTTCTGTAGAAGACTCCCTCAAGTTCGTTGAGGAAACACGAAAAGCCCGGTTGGAACTGATCGAGCAGCCCACACCCAAGGGGCAGCCAGATCTCTTGGGGCGGGTTACGGACAGTGTGGCTATACCGGTGATGGCTGATGAAAGCTTGATCACCCTGAGGGATGCCTTCCGCATTGCTCGCCATGGTCTCGCTGACATGGTGAATGTGAAGCTCATGAAAGTGGGCGGCATTTCGACCGCCCTTCAGATCAATGCGGTGGCCCGATCCGCCGGGCTGGAGGTGATGGTGGGCTGCATGGACGAAGCCGCGCTTGGCATTGCCGCGGGTCTTCATTTCGCTCTCGCCCGTCCAAATGTCGTCTACGCCGATTTGGACGGCCACCTGGGTCTTGAGGGGGACCCGACTCGGGGTGCTGTGATCCTTCGTAAGGGAACCCTTTTTCCCACAAACAGGCCCGGGCTGGGGTTCGACATGGAAGGCTAATATTACTTCGGGTGAAATATAGACCACGATCACTGCCGAAAGGGTTTTTCAGCAACATTTTGCTTGAAATGTGGGCAGAAAATAGTTACTTTGAATACCACAAAGTGGCACTATCATAAATTAAGACCTCATGTTTCCGATAAATACTTCCCCTCAAACAGTGGTCTGAAATAGTGTTTATTTGGACGTGGGAATCCATGAATCTATTATTATATACGTCTCCAAAGAAGTCCCGTCTTTTGATCAGCTTCCTTGCAGCCACGATTGTGATCTTCGCTTACGCCTGTGGCAGAGATTCTGACACCGTTGTCGTTGATTTTAGCAAGACCGTTTCCATAGAACGGCCTGAGGCAGCGGCGCCGGAGTATCCAGTCTTGAGGGTGGCGGTGGGCGCTATGACCTCACCTAAGGAGACTTCTATCTATTACCGGCAACTTTTGGACTATATCAGCCGTAAGCTCGGTCGAGAAGTTAGGCTCGTACAGCGCAAGACGTATGAAGAGATCAACCAACTTCTGGGTAGAGGGCAGATTGATGTGGCTTTCATCTGTTCAGGACCATACGCCAGCGGGAGAGAAAAATACGGTTTTGAACCCTTGGGCACCCCAGTGGTTCAGGGAAGTCATTTCTACCGGTCCTATCTGATAGTCAACAAAGATAGCGGCTTCTACAGTCTAGAGGATTTGAGGGGGCATATGTTTGCCTTCACGGATCCTGAATCAAATACGGGAAAGTTGGTGCCTACCTACTGGACGCTGCAATTGGGAGAGTCACCCGAAACCTTCTTCAGGAAGACGATCTACACTTACAGCCACGACAATTCCATCATGGCCGTGGCAAGGGCACTTGTGGACGGAGCCGCTGTGGACGGGCTCATATGGGAATATTATCACCAGGAAAATCCCACTTTCACATCCGCAACACGGATCATTAGAAAATCGGAAGACTATGGAATCCCGCCTGCGGTTGCCTCAAAATATTTGGAACCAGAAGTCAGGGAACGAATTCGTCAACTTCTATTTTCTATGCATTTAGAGCCCGAAGGACAAAAGATTCTAGGCTTGTTGATGATTGACAGGTTCACGACGACCGAAGAGGCCTGGTACAAGCCTATTCGAGACATGAGAAGGACAATGGCATTAATGGAGAATCAAGTCCATGTGGTTACAAAGCCTTAAGAGCAAACTATTGCTGGCGGTCTCCGGCTTGGTGATCGGAAGCGGGCTGCTCATTTCGGTTCTGGTATCTCAGCAGTACAGCAACAGCCTTCTTGAGACGATGCGTGCTCAAGGCGAAAATCTTGCTCACGCTGTAGCTCTTGAAGCTACGGATGAGATTCTCATAAACGACCTGGTTGCGCTTCAAAAAACCTTGAATAATCACATACGGAGCCATCCATCCATTGCCTATCTTTTTGTTCTGAGAGATCAGGAAATCCTGGCGCATACGTTCCCGCAAGGCGTTCCTGTAGGGCTGCTAAAGGCCAACAGCCCTAAGGCAAAAGGCCAGAAGCGTTTTCAGAGAATCACCTCCACCGACGGCGAACATTACCTTGATATCGCCTGGCCCATTTTTGAAGGCAGGGCTGGCTTCTTACGTTTTGGATACTCTGAAAAACCCCAGCAAGCTCAGTTTGCCAAGCTCTGGCTACAAATGAGCATGCTTACCTTGGCAATCCTTCTGCTCGCTCTGGTAGGGACACTCTTTTTTGTAAGACGCATTACCGGACCTCTGGCAGCATTGGCAGAGGCGACCCAAGAAATTGACAAAGGAGACCTGAGCGTAAGAGTGAATGTCTCAAGCCAGGATGAAGTGGGGAGATTGGCGGCTGCATTTAACCATATGGTTGCACGTGCGGAGAAATATACCCGGCGGCTTAAGGAACAGACCGGAGAGCTAGAACGCGCCAATCAGCAGACACGGACTTTCTGCGACATCATTCAAGAGATCGGTTCGCTGCGCAGCCTTGGAGAAATCGGCTCCTTCTTGCTCCAGAGATTCCAGGGCATTCTAAAACACGGGCATCACATGGTGCTTTTGCTTTTTAACAGCCACCGCGATCTTCTTTTCGTCCTATCAGCTAGAGAGATGAAGACACTGGATGACCCCGGGGTGGTCCAAGATTGTATGGCTGCATTTAGGGATCTTAAAGAAGCCACCTTCACGGAGCATTTCTTTTTGAGCCCTCCCCTTGTTCCGGAAAGGTTTGCAGAAACAACTTGCCTGGCTATCGCTCCGGTTCACCATGAAAATGAAATCTTTGGTGCTTTGGTCATTGCCTGTCCTGATGATTGTAAGTGTAATCTTGATGATATCGGCACGGCAGGTGTAATTATCGCCCAGGCCGCTGGGGTGATCAAGCGGGCCGTTTTGCAGGAGGAAGAAGCGCGTGAATTGCAGAGCCGTCTAAGGAGTTCGGCTGAGTTCAGTGGTATCATCGGCAAGGATCCTAAGATGCGGTTGGTCTACAAGCTCATTGAGGATGTTGCCCCCACTGACGCCACTGTTCTGATTCAAGGTGAAAGCGGAACCGGAAAAGAGTTGGTAGCCCGAGCTATCCATCAAAAGAGCCCGCGAAGGAACAAACCGTTTGTGGTGATCAACTGTTCGGCCTACCCGACAACGCTTCTGGAGAGTGAGCTTTTTGGTCATGAAAAAGGGGCCTTTACCGGGGCTACTCGAAGGAAGTCAGGACGGTTTGAGCAGGCCCACGGCGGTACCGTATTTCTGGATGAGGTAGGGGAGATGCCGCCATCAGCACAGATCAAGCTGCTTCGGGTGCTCCAGAGCCGAAAATTTGAGCGCATAGGCGGTGAACAGACTCTAGATGTGGACGTGCGTATCCTCGCAGCCACCAATAAGGACCTTCTTCAGGAGGTGAAGGAGGGTCGTTTTCGAGAAGACCTTTACTACCGGCTAAACGTGATACCCATAAACTTACCCCCTTTGAGAGAAAGGCGGAATGACATTCCACTTCTCGCACGTCATTTTGTTCGCTTTTTCGCCTCGGAGCAAAACAGAGATATTCAGGAACTCAGCCCTGAAGCGATGCGACTACTCCTCGATTACGCGTGGCCCGGAAATGTGCGTGAGCTTGAAAACAGCATCGAGCATGCGACAGTGCTGGCCAAGGGGACCAGGATCGAGTCCACAGATTTACCCTCATCGATCATCCGGGTCAGAGAGGGCGCGGGTCTGGCTACCGAGGTGCCCACCATAGCAGCACACGAGAAGGAACTGCTGCAGGGGACCCTGGAAAGGTGCAGCTGGAATAAGAAAGCAGCCGCTCACCGTTTGGGAATCAGCCGCAATACCCTCTACGTGAAACTAAAGAAATACGGAATCACAAACCCCACCACGCACTAGTATCGTGTCCCACAAATAACCTTAATATGCCGTTATAAGGATAGGAGGATTCATGCTGTTGAGGGCCGCCAGGGGTCTCTTCTCAGAGCCGCAACATTTCGTCACGTGCCTTGTGGCCGCCCCCAAATCTTTAATAGACGCCCCGGGCACAGAAGATCAAGGTTGCAACCATGCTCATCCTTTGGGGCTGCTTCGAGGCGACTATGATGAGCTTGGTGGCGTTGAAGGGGCCCAGGACGAATGTTGGTTGCGGCTCTGAGGAGAGACCCCCCGGCGGCCGCTCAAACAGGCAAGTCTAACATCTGGCATGTCGAAAATTATTAAAGGTATTTCTGGGATATGGCAGTAGTCGAGCGTTTCCTAAATACTGTGGCCATCCTGTCATTTCGACCCCCGTGCAAACGGGGGGGAGAAATCTTACAATGCCAATGGGTTATCAAGATTTCTCCCGGAGTTTACCCCTTCGGCAGGCTCCCTTCGATGAACTCAGAGCCATGGGCAGGGGAGGCGCTGAGGCACTCGAAGGGCTCGAAATGACATGTTAATAAAGAAGCGCTCTCCTATAGTGAATGCATTAAATAAATTGACGCCGACAATCTCATTGCGAGCGAAGCGATCTCATGAGATTCCTTCGCCGGTTTCGCTCCTCGGAATGACACTTCACTTATTGCGTTTGTTATAGCTCGGCCGGCGAAAGACATTGGATCCTCAATTGTCAGTATGTGATATGGCCGTTGTTTGCTGAGGTTCCCTCTGTCTTGCCCTGACACAAGATACAGCGTCCGGATCTAGGACACGGATAAGCTCAATTTATCATTGATAAAGTGTAGATGAGGGAAGAACCGTGTCCTGAATCATGACAAGTCCGCAGACCTAATTCCTCCCATTTTTTCCCTTCAGGTGGCCTTCGCTCCATTTCTTGCGATCGCCCCGCATTTGGAGATCCACACCATTTCTAGAGATTTCAAGGGATTAAATGACCTGAAACATCCTATCCTCCCCGGCGCTAAGCGCTGCGACGAATCAGTGCCACCCTGTGGCATGCACTTTGCGATATAGGAGGTCGTTTCTCGGTTTTTGTCAGCCAAAGAATACACAATTTGCAGTGAACCGAATGGACGAGCCGATCGCAATTGTCAATACGAACGAATCAGAGGGAAAGGAACTCTGCGCAAAACTGGAAGAATGCCATTTCCGGGCCGTCTGTTTGGATTCTCTTATGAGCCTGGAAAAACACCTTCAGGCTAATCCCTGCAGGATTCTTCTCCTAGACTTCGATTCGGTTCCCGTAAGTAATCGCAACATCAGAGAATTGAAGAGAGTATACCCGGGAATATGCATCATGGGTCTTTCCTTAAGCCGATTTCACCCCGACCTGCAAGAGTCTATCGGGACCCACGTGTATGCGATGCTCACAAAACCGGTTGATGAAGATGAACTTATTTTTTTGCTCAAAAGCATCCATGAGGAAGATGCGAATTCAAAAGATTCATGATAGAGTGAACCGATTCTTACCACCAACAGAACAGATTTGAACCGAGGGGTTTTGTCCTAGTGGAAGCAAACGATGGAAATAAAGCAAAGACAAAGAAATTTTGGAATGGAGGGCTTATGAAAGAAGAGAAAAGGAAAGGGAAAATACTCATAACGGATTTCCTCGATAATGTGGAGCTCTCGAGAAGGACTTTTATGAAGGCCTCGGCGGTGACAGGCGCAGCACTGGCTATGGGCGGCGCGTTCAAGCCCACCTTGAGGGCTCTGGCTGAGACAGAGAAGCAATCGTTGACCGAGATCGGAGAGTGGCGAGCGTCAACCTGTCAAGGCTGTACATCGTGGTGCGCAAAACAGGTCTACGTGGTGGACGGGAGAGCGATCAAAATTCGAGGGAACCCTAAGTCCAAGGTAAATGGAGAAGCGAGTTGCCCGAGAGTGCATCTGGCCTTGCAACAGGTTTATGATCCGGACAGGATCAAGACGCCCATGAAGAGAACCAATCCAAAGAAAGGGCGCAATGAAGACCCGGGTTTTGTGCCCATTTCTTGGGATGAAGCGCTCAATACCATAGCGGACAAGATCATGGCGCTCAGAAAAAATAATGAGACCCACAAGTACATGCTCATGAGAGGAAGATATTCTTACATGAGGGATGTCCTCTATGACCGCATGACCAAAATCATCGGCTCCCCAAACAATATTTCCCACAGCGCCATATGTGCGGAGGCGGAGAAGTTCGGTCCTTATTACACAGAAGGCTACTGGAATTACAGACAGTATGATGTTGAAAATGCAAGATACATCATCATTTGGGGGGCAGACCCCCTAGCCGCCAATAGACAGGTCTCCTACTACTCCAGCGCCTGGGGAGATGTTCTGGATCGAGCGCGGATTGCGGTGGTGGAGCCGAGACTCTCCGCTACAGCGGCAAAAGCGGATGAATGGCTGCCTATCAAGCCCGGAGAGGACGGTGCTCTGGCCGTAGCCATTGCCCACCTCATTCTTACAGACGGTTTGTGGTCTAGGGATTTCGTTGGAGACTTTAAGAATGGGGTTAACAGGTTTGTCTCAGGCGAGGAGGTCAATGAAGAGGACTTCGAGGAGAAATACACACACGGCCTGGTTAGGTGGTGGAATCTTGAACTGAAAGATAAGACTCCGGAGTGGGCTGCGGAAAGGACCGGATTACCGGTGGGGCAGATCAAAAGAGTGGCCGTTGAATATGGCAAGGCTGCACCCCATGTGATCTCTTGGCTGGGAGGAGGCCCCAGCATGCAGGTCAGAGGGGGATACACCGCCATGGCCGTTCATGCCCTAAATGGTCTCCTAGGGGCTTGTGACAACATCGGTGGAACCCTGGTCAGCAATAAGGAGTACACCAAGAAATTTCCCAAACCAGACGATTTTATGGATGAGATCGCAAAGAAGGGGAAAAAGCACGAGAAGATAGACCATAGAGGAAGAAAGGCGTTTCCCTCTGTTAAAGAGGGGAAACCCGGCAGCGCGGTGGTCACCAACAATGCGGCGGACGGAATCATCAACGAGGATCCCTATGAGATCAAAGTTGCTATGGGCTATATGAACAACTTTGCCTTCTCGTGTACCCAGCCGGAAAGGTGGGAACGAGCATTGTCTAAAATACCTTTCCTTGTGCATATCACGACCAACGCCTCTGAATTTACGTGGTTTGCTGACATCGTTCTTCCTGACACGCATCACCTGTTTGAAAAATGGGGATACGTTAAAGCGATCGGGAACGGATACCGCCACGTGACACTGCTTCAACCGGTAATCGATCGGATATGGGACTACAAGATAGACGAGACGGAGATTCCCTGGTTGATTGCAGAGAAGCTGGCTGAAAAGGGCTTTGATCACTTGCTTAACCACTACAAGGAATACAAGGACCCGGAGACAGGGAAAGCTCCGACCAATGAGAAAGAGTTTGCCCTCTACGCCCTTAAATACGCCACCCAGAACCTCTGGGATCCTGCGAAACACAAGGGTGGAGACAAATTCAATGGATGGGAAGCATTCAGGAAAGCCGGCGTGTGGAATTCGGATCCCTATCCCTTCAGAAAGCGTTGGGGAAAGATGAAAACCAAGACCAAGAAGTTCGAGTTCTATAGCGAGACCCTGAAAGCGGCATTGGAAAAACACGCAGAAAAACACGAGACGACGGTTGACGACGTCCTGGCCACGTGTGACTACCAGGCGCAAGGGGAAAAAGCGTTTATTCCTCATTATGAAGAACCGCTTACGCTGGGAGACGAGAAGGAATATCCTTTCGTGTTTGTGGACCACAAGTCACGACTGAATAGGGAAGGGAGGTCTGCAAATTGTACCTGGTATCATGAATTCAAAGACCTTGATCCGGGTGATGTAAGAAATGAGGACGTGGCCAAAATGAATCCCCTGGATGCGAGGAAGCTGGGCGTTGAGAGCGGGGACAGAATAAGGCTGATATCTCCCACAGGACAACTGGAATGCACGGCGAACCTGTGGGAGGGCGTCAGGCCGGGCACCATAGCTAAATGCTACGGTCAGGGACACTGGGCCTATGGGAGGGTGGCTTCTCGGGAGTTCGGCAAGGTGCCCAGGGGAGGCAGTAGCAATGACGTTATTCCGGCCGAGTACGACAGGCTTAGCGGCAGCACGGCTCGTCACGCCGTGACAAGGGTTAAAGTTGTAAAGTTATAGGAGGTAAGCCAAATGGCAAGATACGCAATGGTCATTGATCTTCAAAGGTGTGTTGGATGCGGTGCTTGCAGCATAGCGTGTAAGAATGAAAACAACGTGCCAGACGGCATTTTCTGGTCGAACAAGATCACCGAGACTTACGGCACGTTCCCGAACGTGAGATATCATTATATCCCCACACTCTGTAATCACTGCGCGAACGCCCCATGTGTCAGGGGTTGCCCAACAAAGGCGATGCACAAACTGGACAATGGGATCACCATGCACGACCCCAGGAAGTGCATCGGTTGCAAGTATTGTGAGTTTAATTGTCCCTATGGGGTCATCTACTTCAACTGGGATAAGCCGCACGGGTTCTGGCGGGAAGGCGGGGCCTCAATTAAGGATTGTACCCCTAGTCCAAAGGAAGTCACCGAGAAGGTTGGCACCAAGGCGCTCCCTTACTATAACCCGGAGAGGGAAGACACCCTGCCCGGCGTCAGACCCAAAGGGGTGGTAGAAAAGTGCACATTTTGTGACCACAGGGTCAAAAAGGGCAAATTGCCCTATTGTGTCGAAGCATGTCCCGCTGATGCGAGGATATTTGGTGATCTTCATGACCCGAAGAGCAAGGTCAGCTTTCTTCTGGGAAAATATCATGCCTTTAGGCTCAGGGAGCAGATCGGAACGGAACCCCACGTGTTCTATATTAGAGGCTATAACCCGGCACAATATGAAAAAACCAAGGGAGGTGTATAAATGAACGGAACGAGAAGACTGTACGGCACGTGGCTTGTCCTGCTGGGAATCGCGGTCATCGCAGGGCTTCTTACCACGTTTAAGATCTTCATAGAGGGACACGGTCTCTTTAATGCCAATGACGTGTTACTATGGACACTTCCACTTGGGGCATACATATTCTTGGCCTTAGCGAGCTCCGGGCTGGCCCTTTTGTCAGGTGTTCCCCTGGTGTTTGGTGTGAAAGAATACGAATCCGTTGCCAAGCGATTGGTCTTCCTCTCCATCGCTACCCTCGTGGGAGCGTTTGTTTGCATTGGCCTGGAACTCGGCTCCGTGTTTCACATGGTCTACATCTTTCTTTCCCCAAACCTGAGCTCGCCCATCTGGTGGATGGGTGCCATCTACAGCCTTGAATTGGTGCTGCTGGTGCTAAAATTCTGGAAGATGCACGTGGGAGACTGGGAGAGTGGCATCAGCAAGACCTTGGGGGTGGCCGCATTCATATGTGCGCTCGTCGCGCCGCTTATGATCGGATCTGTTTTCGGATTAACCGAGTCACGCGTGACCTACTTCGGCCCGGTGATGTCCATATACGCTCTACTTATGGCGCTCCTAAGCGGTGCGGCGTTGTTCATGCTGTACAGCATGGTTTATTACCGCATCATAGGCCGGGGCGTTCCTGAAGCGCATGCTTCTTTGTTTGATAGATTTGCAAGAGTGTTCACGTACATCCTTGGAATTGCCGTTATCTTTACCTTCCTGAAAATCATTATGGAATCGGCAACCACGATCCCGGAATTCCTTGTCTATCATCGCTTTGAGCACGCTTTCGGCGCATGGCGCATTTTTCATACTGAGGTGCTGCTTGGATTGTTTCTGCCTTTCGTGCTTGTGCTTATTCCTACGGTACGTGCGAGTCTCGGCGGAAGGATCGTCACCTCAGCACTGGTATTCGCCGGTGTCCTTGCGATGCATATGGAGATTTTATTGGCGGGCCAGAGCCGGCCTGTCGGACCCAAGGCAGAACAATTTCCAGCGTTTGTTTCATACTTTCCGAGCGTCTGGGAGTGGCTCGTCTTTATATTCGGTCTGGCCATCATGCTGCTTCTGTACACTTTGGGAGAGCGGTACCTCAAGCTCGAAGCTGCGACTGAGTGAGCGGGATTCAGCTCTATCAGGGCACAAAGGAACGATTATTCTAGGGGTCGACGAAGGGAGATATGGACATGAAACCGGATGAATTGTTGTCCCGTGAACAGGCGAGAGGAGATTCATTCAAGCTTTTGTCTGATTGCTACTACCCGCCGGACGCGGAATTGGGTCAAAAACTGAAGGAGCTGGGACCGCAGATGGCCGTCACGTGCGACGAAGCCTTTCAATATCTTTATAAGATGACGGAGGCGCTCGCAAGCAAAGACGACCTCGGCTCGTTAGAGGTTGAACATGCCAAGCTTTTTGTCGGGCCGTACAAACTGCTTGCACCTCCTTATGGATCCGTCTATCTGGAAGGTGAAAGGAGAGTGATGGGCGATTCCACTCTGGACGCCAGAGACAGGTACCATGAGGCTGGGGTGGGCATTTCAGAAGGTTTTTACGAAGTGCCTGATCATATCGCTGCGGAACTCGAGTTTATGTATTTTCTGATTTTCAGGGAAATTGAGGCCATTGTTCATGGAGATATCGATGGGGCGATTGATCACCTGACCAGACAAAAAGCGTTCCTTCAGTTGCACCTAGGAGCCTGGGTGCCCGCGTTTGCGCAACATGTAGAGAAAAACGCAAAGACAGAGTTCTACAAAAACTTGGCCAGATGCACCGGGGTCTTTGTGAAGAAAGAGTTAGAGGAGAGTATTGTAATAGCCTGCTAGCATCGCGTCCCAGAAATAACCTTAATATGCCGTTATAAGGATAGGAGGATTCATGCTGTTGAGGGCCGGCGGGGGGTCTCTTCGCAGAGCCGCAACATTTCGTCAGGTGCCTTGTGGCCGCCCCCAAATCTTTAATAGACGTCCCGGGCACAGAAGATCAAGGTTGCAACAATGCTTATCCTTTGGGGCTGCTTCGAGGCGACTATTATGAGCTTGGTGCCCTTCGATTTTACTCAGGGCCGTGAGCCTGTCGAACGGCCGTTGAAAGGGCTACGGAGCGTATCGTTGCGGTCTGGCCGACCAACGCCGACGGTCCCCCGCTGCGATTGAAGGTTGTGAAGTTATTTGCGATACACAAAACTATAACAAACGTAATAAGTGAAGTGTCATTCCGAGGAGCGAAAGCGACGAAGGAATCTCATGAGATTGCTTCGCTTCGCTCGCAATGACATTGTTGACGCAAATTTATTTAATGCATTCACTATAGAAGGCAGCTGTCATAACCTAGGTCGGTCTTTTTTAGAGACGGGGTTTCACATTGTCCAATCGTGATTATTTTCATAGGGGTTTGGCCGTGTGACAGATTAATAAGCGGCCTTAAGTTATGGGGGCGGATCGCCTCTTTTTTGTGAGGGTTGATATGTTAGATTTAACATAAGGTCTCTGTCCTCTGTTTCAGCCCCGTGAAGAGGAAGACAATCGATGACATCCGGAGGCAAAACCGATGAGATCATTTGAGGAGTTGCTCGCTTCTTCAGCCGCAGCCCACGGGCACCTCTGCCCCGGGCAGGTCGTAGGCGTTCGCATGGCCATGCTGGGTTGCCGGCTCACGGGCTTCGATGACCCGAGCCGGCATGATCAGATCAAGAAGCTCATTGTTTACGTGGAGATGGACCGGTGCACCGCAGATGCGGTCGCACATGTGACCGGGGTCAAACTGGGGCGTCGATCGCTGAAATTCATGGACTACGGTATCATGGCAGCGACTTTCGTCAACCTCAAAACGGGGAAGGCCTTTCGGGTGATTTCAACTGAGGAGGCTCGGAATTTGGCTCCACTTTTTGCTCCAGAAATGGCGGGAAAATATCCGCAGCAAATGGAAGCGTACAAAAGGATGCCGGACAGTGTCCTTTTTCGAGTTCAGGAAGTCGAAGTACGGATCAGCGAGTTCGATCTACCCGGGCCTACGCGTCGGAGAGCCTCTTGCAGCCAATGCGGGCAGGTGGTGCGGGATGGGCGCGAGGTGGTTGTCGAGGGGGTCCTACTTTGCAGACCCTGTGGCGAAGGCGCATATTTCAAGAACGCAAGGGAGATCACTTGGCCGGATATGAACTGGGCACCCGAACGGGCCGGCGAGCTACCCAAAAGTAGCCACAGGCGTAAAGTCCACCAAATAAAAGACCATGAGCCGAAGGTCCATGAGACTGAAAGCTCGCAAACGGCGTTTGCTTGGGAAACATATGGGATGAAGGAGGCATAACCGTGCTGAGGAAAATAAGGCTACAGGATGCGGTGGGCACCAATCTGGCCCATGACGTCACCGAGATACGACCCGGCGAATTCAAAGGGCCTGCCTTCAGGAAGGGCCACGAGGTTTGCGAGGAGGACTTGTGTCACCTTCAGCGTCTCGGTAAGAATCATCTCTACATGATTGATCTTGAAGAAGACGAAATCCATGAGAACGAGGCAGCGGTGATCCTGGCGGAGGCCCTTTCCGGGGAAGGCGTCGCATGGAAACCAGAACCGCGAGAAGGGAAAGTCAGCCTCTTTGCAGGAAGGGACGGGTTGCTTAAGGTAGATAGTGCCTCTCTCGGTGCCTTCAACATGGTGGATGAGGTGATGTGTGCCACCCTCCATAACAACACCCTTGTGAAAGAGGGTGAATTGGTCGCTGCAACGAGAGCGATTCCACTCGTTATGAAACGCACTCCCGTTGAGCGAGCCGCCGCCATAGCACGCCAAAATGGGTCCGTGTTATCGATAAGCCCTTTGCGCCAAGCCAGGGTCGGTTTAGTGATTACCGGCAATGAGGTGTATCAGGGTCTTATTGAGGATCGGTTCGCTTCCGTGCTCACTGAAAAGGTGAAAAGACTGGGATCCGGGGTGTTCGCCCTTGATTTTGCTCCGGATGACGCCCATGCGATCGCCGAGGTTATCCGTTCCCATCTCGCGCGGGGTTGTGATCTGCTCCTTCTTAGCGGGGGCATGAGCGTGGACCCTGACGATGTCACGCGTCACGGCATCCGCCTTGCTGGAGCGACCGAAATACACTACGGGGCATCGGCCCTTCCCGGTGCCATGTTTCTCGTAGCCTACCTGGGAGACCTACCGTTACTGGGTGTTCCTGCCTGCGGCCTCTATCATCGAGTGACCGTCCTGGATCTGATTCTGCCTCGCATCTTGGCGGGAGAACGAATAGGGAAAAAGGAGCTCGCTTTATTTGGTCATGGAGGCCTGTGCCGCGATTGCCCTGAATGCAGCTATCCCCGCTGCCCTTTCGGAAAAGGAATGTAAAGGTTCGAAAAAAGGGATTGTTGTTTGGGGAAATGGACTTATTTTGTTGACATGAGGTACTACACTGTAGTATTTCTGAAAAGCCCTAAAGCCCTAGAAACAGTGCCGTATGACTGGTGTCCAAAATAAATACAAAATACGCTTTTCAACAATTTAAGAGCCTGTTTTTACGGGGTGCGCCACGGTTCCCGAAAATTAATACAAACGCACTTAATATGTTTACATGTCATTGCGAGCCCGTAGGGCACGGCAATCTCTTTTTCATCGGGATTGCTTCGTCCCCCGCATCAAGTGCGGGGTCCTCGCAATGACAGTTTTCTTAATGCGTTTGTATTAGGTTCCCATGCCTCGCATCAAGCAATGCTTCGTTTTTGGACAAGAAGGGCCGGGGACTTTGAAACACAAGCAAAAACCCTATCCTAAGTTTTTCTTTTTTCAGGGAAAATACCATGTTTTATGAGCTCAGCTTTTACATCGCCAGCGCAATATTTGTTGTGGGTATCGTATACAAGACATCGGCGTGGTTCAGACACCATGTCGGTACGCAAGCAAGCACAATTTCATCCTTTAATAGAGTCTCTGCATCCGTAAAAGGGATTATTTTGACCCTGCTCAGCCCCAAAATCCTCACGCTCTTGAAGGTCTTCGTTTTAGAT
>JASFTV010000022.1:0-19629 GCA_050050615.1 Desulfobacteraceae bacterium | reverse complement strand
GGATGGTCCATGGACCCTTACATCGAGCTCGTCCAGAGTCTTTTCAACTATGCGAGGGCGCAGTTCAAGGATCTCAAGACCTTCTTTTTTCACAACACCATTTACGATAACCTCTGGGAAGACCCTCCCAGAAGGCGTAAGCCTTATCCGGTGGACGAGCTTGTTCGCTTGGATCCTGAGACCCGGTTTATCATCGTGGGTGACGCGAGCATGGCGCCCTATGAGCTCATGGCGACCGACGGGTCGATCCATATAGAAGAGAGGTCAGGAAAGCCCAGCTACGAGCGACTCAACTTTATCGCCAAAAACTTCGGCTATGCTGTATGGCTCAATCCCAGGCTGGAAATGGAATGGCCCTATACCCGAACCATCCAGATCATCAGGGAGATATTTCCCATGTTTGAGCTGACCCTGGATGGCCTCGAAAAAGCTGTCACCTATATGATGCGTAGAAACTAGCCGTCTTCATAGGCGAAGATCTTGACATTTATCCGCCTCATACCTCCATCCCTTTGCCCCCCCAGGGAGGCCATGACCTTTTTCGAAAGGGGATATCTCATGAAAAGAATCCCACCACCCATGAGCAGCATAGATATCCCCTTGCCGCAGGCCCTGAGGATCTAGTACTTAGTTGCATAAATTATCGGTATTATAATGTCATTGCGAGGACCCCGCACTTGATGCGGGGGACGAAGCAATCTCGTCGTAACGTGTCAGAATGATGGGATTTCCAACCTGGAGATTGCTTCGCTCCGCTCGCAATGACGTGCCAAAATAGTGACGGGTTTTTATGCAGCTAAGTACTAGGTCTCGAAGGGAGGAAAATGGTTATGGCTGACAAAAGGCTTTCCCCAAAGGAGGATGATCCATGCGAACACTTTTGAACGTCGCTAAATTGTTAAAGGTATTTCTGGGATATGGCACTAGCTTTCGGGGAGATGATCCTCTCCGAAGAGACTGGTCAACACGGATGTCAACTGTTTCATATCAATGGGCTTGGTCAGGTAGCCCGTGATGAGTTTCCTCTTCTCTTCATCTATGCCTGAAGGGCCATCTTCGTCATAACCGGAAATGATGACGACCTTGGCCTTGGGATCATGTTTCATGATCTGTTCCATATAAGATATGCCGTCCATCTCGGGCATATTTCTATCCACCAACAGCACATCGGGTTGCCAGGTTTTGTATTTTTTGAGACCATCCTTTCCACTCGTGACATATGCGGCATGGTAGCCAAATCCTTCAAGGAGCTCTGACATCACTTTGCAAAACTCAACCTCATCATCTACAATAAGGATCCTCTCGCCTCTTCCGTTCTTGGTCTGGGGCAAAGGTCGCTTTTCGGTTTGCTCCTCAGGATGAACAAGGGGAAAGGAAAGGATGAAAGCGGTTCCATTGCCGACCTCAGAAGATACAAGGATTTCACCGCCGTGTTCTTTGACGATGCCGTAACTGGTGGAGAGGCCCAACCCTGTTCCCTTGTCTGTGGCTTTGGTGGTAAAGAAGGGATCAAAGCATTTCTCGCGGGTCTCCTTATCCATGCCGTGCCCGGTATCCGAAACCGTAACCAATGCACAGTCTCCTTCTTTTCTGGCATGGATATGCAATACGCCTCCTTTGGGCATGGCGTCCCTGGCATTGGTGCACAGATTCATAATGACCTGGCTCAACCCTGAATAATCCCCCCTGATAGGGAGCGACGTAGGGATGTCCATACGGATGTCTATCATCTTGTCAAAGGATTTACTGATCAATTGGTAGGTCTCTTGAATCACTTCATCCAGGTTGAGCGTGTGGAATTTTCTGCTTGCGTCCCTGCGAGAGAATTGCATGAGAGCTTCCACCAATTGGACACCGCGATCCACATATTTATTGATCCCATCAGCAATCGTCTGCAAATGAGGACGATCTTTGTGCTTCATCTGAATAAGCTGGCTTTTCATGGAAATTACGGCCAATATGTTCCTGAAATTATGGGCCACACCGCCGGCAATGGTGCCCACAGTCTCCATCTTTTGGGCTTGGAGGAGTTGAGCCTCAAGGAGCTTCTGCCTCGTTATATCCCTTAGAAAGTTGAGGGTAGCCGGTCTACCTTCCCATATGATTGAGACGGCACTGAGTTCCGCCCATAACTCGTGGCCGTCTTTGCCGACGAGCCTCAGGGCATACCTGTCGGGTAGGTTTTCGCCTTTTAATCTTCTAGCGTGTCTGTCCATGACCATTTCCCGATCCTCGGGATGAACGTAGTTCAGAAAAGGAACGCGATCCAACTCAACGCCTATATAGCTCCCAATTTCCCTGGCCTTCCGATTTGGAAATTCTATCCGCCCGTCCTGAACAATAAAAATGGCATCATTGGCATTTTCAACCAAAAGGCGGTACTTCTCTTCCGAATCGGCCAATTTTTCGGTAGTTTCCTTCTCTTCCGTAATATCTATCGCCAAGCCTTCGAGATAACCTTTTTCCGGGTAGATACGAGCCGAATAACGGGCCCAAATCACAGAACCGTCTTTGCGTGAAAAGCGGGCTTCAAAATTATTGATCTCCCCCTTTTCCGTGAGCTCATGGAGCATTCTTTCCCTGGTTCCAGGATCAACGTAATGTTTCGAGAACACATATTCGGCGATAAAATCATCCAGGCTATCATACCCGAGGATATCGGCTGCACGGCGGTTAGCCTCCAAGATTTTTCCATCGCTGATCCTCGTCCTAAACATTCCGGCTTGGGCGTTGTCGAAAAGGTTTCGATACTTCTCCTCACTTTCTCGCAGTTCTTCCTCGGCTCGCTTGCGTTCGGTAATATCAATTCCCAAAGATTGATATTCTTTGACTTTGCCTTCTTCATCAAGAAGAGCCCGGTCCGTCCATTGTTGCCAGCATATCTTGCCGTCAGGGGCGATGACTTGGTGCTCATAAGTGATCGTGGGATTTTCTCGGTTAAGGGACGTGAAATGTTCTCTGACTTTTTTCCTGTCCTCCTCTGGAATGAACTGGAAGAAGTTTTGACCGATCAGGTCTTTTTTTGTTCTGTTGAAATAATTGCAGTATCTATTGTTTACGAGTGTTAATGTCCCATCGGGGAGAAAACGACAAATCAAAGCTGGGGTGTCTTCTATGAGACCACGAAGATCTTGCCCGCTCCCATCTCGGGCCCCCTTGAGCTTTGCGATCTGTGTTCGCAGTCTCCTCAGTTCAGTTAGGATTTGCCTTCTGTCCTTGTCTGTATCTTTCATCGTCTGGGTCTCGAGAGTGTATCGGCCTTTTCTCAAATTGAGCGGAACTTTCTAAGATCATAGTCGCTATCATTCTTGTCCAAAATGGTTTCCTGGTTTCCCTGGGTCATGGGGGTCTCTTTTCAAAAACGAAAAAGTCGCTGCCCGGGAGCCAGCATTGGGTGACGGGTGAGGCGGGCGGAGCACCTCCCAGGAATCGCCATGAAAGTCCTTCCATGGAATTGACTGTGAAGGTCCGCCGCCCGCCTTCGCTGCCCTCTTTTGCAAAGTCCTTCTCGGATCCTCTTCGTTTTTGAAAAGAGACCCCCATGACCCTCTGCTCAGGGAACGAGGGGAACCTGAATTCCAGACAGCATGGAGCATCGTGTAAAAACAGGCGCTTATATGGTGGAAACCTTAGATCTTGATTTATTTTGCGCACGAGTGAATCGGCATATGAAAACTACCTAAAATGAAATGATTGATCAATTTTTTTTTGAGATTGGAAGAATCTCCCTCAGCAAATCCTGCGAAAAATGCACCCCATGAGATGGAAAGCCCGAGGTATCCGGGCACCGATGTTTTCCCTTAAGATATCCATTCAATATACGTACCAGAAACGTATCTCATCGTATCCTCGTATCATAGGAGGTCCGGCAATCCTTGACTGTGGCGGTTCAAGGTGATCGGGGAGGAGTCGCTTCAAAGAGAAAGGCGATCCGGGGAAGGCTTCAATTGGGACCCAAAACTAGATTCATGCACACAAAAATAGGCACCCTGCCGTGGTTTTTGTGCGTAGCGCCAGACCCCCCACAGTAAGTCTCTAACAAAGCTCAGATTCTGAATTGATGTCCAACAGGAGGACAACGCTGTCGTGACAAAGCTTTTATAGAGGCCCTCGGTGACATGAGTATCGACGTGGAGGCAGAGGACGCAAAGGTTCGCATCTTTTGCAAGTAGCCCAACCACGGTTCGGAACGCAGTTCGATTCGGGAAACAGTGCACGGAGCCTCAATTCATCCCCAAATTGCCGTTGATCATGATATGATTTGGCCAACCGACCGTTTAAAGGTGGCCCCCTGATTCCGCCAAGTTTTGAAGGCCTTCGCGATCCAAAATTCTGATTTGAGGACCGATGGATTCAATCAAACCCTGCCCGGTCATTTTGCTCAGGATTCGAGAAAGGGTTTCAGGGATGGTGCCCAGGAGACTGGCGAGTTGGCCTTTCGTGATCGTAAGCTCGAGGTCGTTCGACCCCATCTTTTGCTCACTCAGGTAAAGGAGATAGGCTGCCAGCCGACCGGGAACCTCCTTCAAAGAAAGGTCGTCGATAAGGGCGGCAAACCTGCGAAGACGCCTGGATAAAACAGCCAGCATGTTCAGGGCGAGCGAAGGATTCCTTCTTATCAAATCAACAAAAGACTTCCTCGGAAAGAAGCATATCCGACTTTCCTCCAGCGCTTCGGCACTGGCCGGGAAATGGCGCCCTTCAAAGACAGGTACCTCTCCGAATGGCTCACCGGGTCCAAAAATATGTAACGTCTGTTCCTTGCCCTCAGGAGAGAGTTTGAATATTTTCACCCTGCCGGAAATGATCACATAAAACCCGTTCGCATCATCACCTTCAATGAATATCGTTTGGCTGCGGCGGAAAACCTGATCTACGGTGATCATGGTCAAATCCTCGAGTTGCTCGTTAGGAAGACCTTTAAAGAGAGGGATAGATGCAATGTGTTTGATGATATCCATAGCAAACGAGACTCATGGATCGTCTCTATGAGACAATTGGATCTCCCGCCTTTGCATGCGCAATTGTTCTTGGGATGCTGGATAAGAATGCGAACCAGATACCAAGCAGACTCTGTTCACCCTATTCATAGAGAAGGATCATATGGGGTGGAGCGTTTAATGTCAATGAATTGGTATCGGTCAGAAGTGTTGAAACGACAAGATTGGGTGTCCGTGTCATCTGAAAGCTACGCCACGAGATTGGGTGCTTTTCTTAGAGGCGATATTTGGACTTTATATCAGGCGCCTAATGTTGTATAAGCTTGAACAGAGATTTTCAGTAGCTCAATGCTTGAGCGTTTTTGAGGTGTTATGGAGAAGAAAGATTGCTTCGGGATCCTAGATAAAGTTTTTCCAATGGGAGAGAAGGGATTGAGGGAAGTCGTCCCTGAATGTTTTGAATGCCCTGAAAGGGTTTTGTGCTTAAGGACGGCATTGTCTACAAAGGAAGGGCTTGAACTGAGGGAAGAAATTGTTGACCGCGCTGCCGGTACTGGAATGGCAAGCAGGTTGCAGAGATGGTCCCAAAAAAAAACACTTAGCCGTCTGTTGAAAGAGGAGAAAAAGAGGCGTAAATGACGATAGAGATCATATGCCCCCATTGTAACCTGTCAAGAACGATACCTAGAGAAAAGATTCCGCCCGGTGCCCGATGGGCCACTTGCTCTCGCTGTAAACATCGTTTTGAGCTTGTCGTTCCAAGAGGTGGCACCGGTTTTGAGGAGATAGAGAAAGAGACAGGGCCTGAAATGAAGACCGGTCGAAGCCCTTCACCCTGGGAGAGCCGCTCGGAACTGGGGATGGGTAAGGCGATTACGCTGACCCTGAAGGCTGTTCTTTTTTCCCCGATAGGTTTCTTCAGAGGTGCGGCCACTGAGGGAGGCATGAGAGAGCCCCTCGCCTTCGGACTTCTCCTTGGCTCCGCCGGTATGATGCTTGAAGTTTTCTGGCAATTTCTGATGATGTCAGAAAGCCTCACCTCCATAGGTGGCGGCCTCTTTGGTCCGATTACAATGGGTCTCATATTCTTAGCCGCCATGATTTTTTGCCCCCTATTTGTGGCTCTCATCATTTTCACTGCGAGCGTTATCGTTCACATATCGTTGCTCATCGTGAGAGGGGGATCAAGCGGTTTCGAGGCCACTTTCAGAGTGATCTGTTTCTCCCAAGCCACCCAGGTCTGGGGAGTAATCCCTTTGGTGGGTGGTTTGATCGGGGGCATATGGATCCTGGTTGTTCAAATAATCGGCCTCAGGGAGATCCATGAAATATCGTATTTGAAGGTCATTATTGCCCTTCTTATCCCTCTTGCCCTTATCTTCCTTTTATTTGTGGCGGTCTTGATTCCACTGGTGATTATTGTTTAGCATGGAAAAGCTGGTAGAATGTTCCTTAAATCACACGAAAACCCGGTGCAAGTCTCCTGCCGCCCAAATCTCTAAGAATGTCAGGGCGATATGAATATAAAAATTGAAGGGATGGTGTGATCTTGTCCACGCGTATTGATTATGAAAAAGTGCTGAATCCTGCACAGATGACAGCGGTCATGTCTCTTGAAGGACCCTTGCTGGTGATTGCAGGAGCAGGGAGCGGCAAGACGAGGACCCTGGTTTACCGGGTGGCTCGGCTCGTGGAGACAGACGTTCCTCCGGAAAACATTTTGCTCCTCACCTTTACAAGAAAGGCGGCTGGAGAGATGCTCGAAAGGGCATCCGGACTTGCTGATGAGAGGTGCAGGCATGTGTCGGGCGGCACATTCCACTCTTTAGCCCACCGGGTGCTAAGAAACTGCGCCGATGTCCTAGGCTTTGACCGTAACTTCACCGTATTGGACCGGGCAGACATGGAGGAGGTCATTCAGTCCCTGGTTCAAGAAATACAAGTAGACCGGGGATCCATAAGGTTTCCAAAGCGCTCTACGCTGGCGAACATCCTGAGTAAGGCAGCAAACCTTGAAGCATCTATCGAAACGCTCATGCGTGAAGAATATGCACAGTTTTTGGAATACATTCCTCAAGTGAACAGACTCAGGCAGCTCTATGGGGATTACAAGAAAGAGAATCAACTCATGGACTACGACGATTTGATTCTCTTCTTCAGACACCTTCTATCCGAGAATGAGGAAATTCGTAGCCGCTTAAGCGACCAGTACCGTTACATCATGGTTGACGAATACCAAGACACCAACGCTATTCAGGCCGACATTGTGAAATGGCTGGCTGAGAGCCACCGAAATGTCATGGTTGTGGGGGACGACTCGCAGTCTATCTATTCTTTCAGGGGGGCCAATTATAAGAACATGTTTGATTTTCCACAGCGATTCCCTGAAACCAAAGTAATCAAGCTCGAAGAAAATTACAGGTCAACTCAGCCGATCCTTAACTTCACCAACGCGCTTATGGACAAGGCCTATGAAAAGTACACAAAATGCCTCTTCACAACACGAGGGGATGGTGACTTGCCCAGGGTTGTCAATACTTGGACCGAACCAGAACAGGCCATGTTCATATGCCGATTCATAAAGGATCAGTTAAGTCAGGGGCATTCAGTCAGGGACTTTGCGATTCTTTTCAGAGCCGCGCACTACTCTTTTGAATTGGAGGTGGAGCTGGCTCGGCAGGGCATACCCTTCGTGAAATACGGGGGCTTCAAGTTTATGGAGTCGGCTCACATCAAGGACCTTCTGGCCCATCTAAGGGTTGCGGTGAATCGAGGCGATAGCATAAGCTGGGGCCGTATCCTGAGGATGGTAAAAAACATAGGCCAAGGGAAAAGCCAGGCCATCATAAACTGGATGAAACAGGAAAATGCTCTCCCATGGCAAGTCGCTGAATGGCCCGGTGCAGGAAAAGGAGATGATGGTTTAAAAGAGCTTTCACATCTCATAAAGCGCTTGTCAGCGAAAGCGGTGGTACCTAAGAGAGCAATAAAGTTGGCCATGGAGTACTATGAACCGATTCTCAAGGAGCGGTTTGACGATTTCCCGCGACGCGCCAAAGATCTGGAACAACTGATTCCCATGGCGGGCCACTACAGAAAACTAAGGCCTTTTCTGGATGATCTGATCCTTGATCCCCCGAACAGTCTTGCAGACATGGACCCAAGGTACAAGGGTGATCGCCTGACCCTGTCCACCGTCCACTCAGCGAAAGGCCTTGAATGGCGCATCGTTTTTATCATCTGGGTGATGGAGGGGTATTTCCCATCTGCAAGGGCAAATTCGAATATGGACGCCATCGAAGAGGAACGCCGTCTTATGTACGTGGCTGCTACCCGGGCCAAGGATCGATTGTTTTTGTGCTACCCGGGCCACGAGGTGTCCCGCACCTGGTTTTCCTTCGGCGGATCTGATCTGTCTTACAGAGGCGGTCTCTCTTCTTTTATCCAAGCGCTTCCGGAAGGAATAACGGAATACGGCTCATCGGATGCCTTGTTCAGCAGGAGCAGAGGGACAGGACCGCCCAAAGAACCTGAACCTTATCCATATGCGGACGACCATCCTTCGGCGTTGCGTCCGGGCGACAGGGTTAAGCATCCAGCTTTTGGTCACGGGGTGATTTCCAAGATCATAGGCGAGGAAAAGGTTGAGGTGCTTTTCAGGGATTTCGGACGAAAGTTGCTCCATCTCGGGTACACAAGCCTTGATAAAATGTGAGGAAAGCCCTCGGAATTCCCCGTGTGCATCAGCGGGAATCCAGAGAAGCGACGAGTAGAGGGTTCCAAGATCTGAATAAGCGCTTGACCAAACCGTCGCTTTTGAGGAGGAGTATTTCGTTAACTCACAAAAAAGACCCGGATTATGAAGAAGAAGATCTCATATGATGATGCCATACAATACCTCTATGGATTACAGAAATACGGGATCAAATTCGGGCTTTCCAAGACATCCAACCTCTTAAACGCCTTTGGCAATCCTCACCACGGTCAGAAATACATCCATGTTGCGGGCACGAATGGGAAAGGTTCGGTGGCCGCCATGGTGGAATCTATATTGCTAAGATCGGGTTTGAAGGTGGGATTCTATTCTTCTCCTCACTTGGTAAGGTTCACAGAGCGATTTCGCATAAACGCTCAGGAGATAATCCCTGAGGAGGCCGCAGTCATTGCGGGTGAGGTGATGTCGATGATTGATCCAAGACATCCTCCTACCTTCTTTGAGGTCACAACGGCAATGGCCCTGATCCATTTTGCCAGACAAAAGACAGACATCTCCATTATGGAGGTAGGCATGGGGGGGCGTCTTGACGCCACCAATGTGATCAGACCGACTGTGACGGTCATAACGAACATCTCTCTCGAACACCGATTTTTTCTTGGTACCCATCTGAGAGATATCGCAAGAGAGAAGGCCGGCATCATCAAGCGAGGGGTCGACCTGATTACAGCGGCTACTCAGGCCCCGGTTGTCGAGATCTTTAAGCGCACATGTGAGAGAAAAAAGGCGCCTTTCTGGCGTATAGGAAAAGAGATTCGCTACCGCAGGAGTGGCTTGACATTCAATTATTATGGTCTGAAACGCCACTTTAGCAAGCTTGAACTGGGACTCTCGGGGGGGTACCAGAGTCGAAACGCCGCTTTGGCTTTGGCCGTCGTGGAACTCCTTGAAAGGAAAGGATTCGAGGTTTCTTACGATGATATCAGAGAGGGTTTGAGACATGCCAACTGGCCAGGAAGGATGCACATTGTTTCGACAGACCCTTTCTTGGTTTTGGATGGGGCCCACAATCCTGCAGCCATAAGGCACCTGGCCGATTCCTTGAGGAGCGGTTTTCAATACAGACGTCTCATCCTGGTTCTAGGGGTGATGGGGGATAAGGATATTCGAAAGATTCTGAGAGGTATTGTGCCCATTGCGGATTACGTCATTTACACAAGGCCTGAGTATTACCGGGCGGCCACCCCTGAAACGTTGATGAAGGAGGCTGCTTCATTAGGAAAACCAGGAGAAACCCGTCCTCAAATATCCCGAGCGCTTCGTAAGGCAAGGGAGATCGCCGATCCAAAGGATCTGATCCTCGTAACGGGGTCCCTTTTTACAGTAGGAGAGGCTTTAACTTGTCTTGATCCTGAGAGGTATAGGCCGGACAACATCCGGCAGGTGATTCCATAGGTCTCGCAATGAAACCGGGAAAGTGGTCCTTCAGCCCAAACGCTTTGAGAGGAGGTCAGCCATAGCATCAAAGACTCCGACCAAATGGATTTGCCTGGCCTTGGCCGCTTTGTTTTTGGTCGTTCTAGAGGCGAGCGCCCTAATGGCCTTTGATCGGTCAATAAAAGACAAGATCGTGGAGGACGAGGGTGCCCGGTGGGAAATTACGGCAAGGAAGATGAGCTACCGTGAGAAGGAAGGCCTGTATGTCGCTGAGGGAGACGTGGTCATTTCGAGAGAGGGTCAAGTCCTTTCGGCGGAAAGAGCGAAGTATAATGAGAAGACGGGCATCGTAGAAGTTTCAGGAAACGTCATTCTAGAGGCCAACGGAGATCTCCTTACTGGGGAACACGCGATATTCAACCTCAATACCCAACAGGGACAGATGAGCAAGGGCCGCCTTTTCATCCGAGAACACCACTATTACATCAGCGGGGATTCTATTGAAAAGACGGGGGCGAAGACGTACAGGGTGAAGAACTGCCGTTTAACGACCTGCGATGGAGAGAAGCCCGACTGGAGCATCACCGGTTCGGAGGTCGAAGTCACTATTGAAGGATACGGTACGGTGAAGCACACCGTTTTCAGAATCCGTGATTTTCCTGCCTTTTATATCCCATACGCCATCTTTCCGGTTAAGACGAAGCGGCAGACGGGTCTCCTGCCTCCGAGGGTGGGGTATTCGAGCCGGAATGGTGTGGATGTGGAGGTGCCTTTTTTCTGGGCGATCGCCGATCAGACGGATGCGACGTTTTATGAACGTTTCATGGATGAGCGAGGCTTTATGCAGGGCTTTGAGTCCCGCTATGTGGCGGAAGGTGAATCCAAGGGCATAGTTCTTTTCGATATCCTCTCGGACAAGATCGAAGACAAGGATCTGAGTGACCCTGAGGAAGTGGATCTGAGTCCCTTTCCCCGCACGAACGAGACGCGCTACTGGCTGCGAAGTAGGACCGATCAACAGCTTCCTCTGGGGCTGAGAGTGCGGTTTGATACGGATTTCGTGAGCGACCAAGATTACCTCAAGGAATTTCAAGGAGGCCTTTTCGGATATCAGGGAAGACCCGATTTGAGTGAGGTGTTTGGTCGACCGGTTGAGGAAATACAATCCCCGACCAGAAGGTCTGCATTGCGATTGGCGCATGATGGAGAAAGCTATAGTTTGCAGGGGCTGACCTCTTATTACCAAAGGCCTGAAAATCCCTCGGATGACGACACCCCTCAACCTTTGGGAGGCCTAAACCTCGGTATCCTGCCTAGATCGTTTCAAGATATGCCCCTTTTCTTTAGGCTGGACACGGACTACGACTATATCTGGCGTGATGTGGGCCAGAAGGGGCATCGTGCATCCTTTACACCCGGCCTATCTTATCCGATGTGGTTTGGCCGCTATCTCGCATTTGAACCATCGCTTAGTTATACAGGAACCGCACAATGGATAGATGATGACACCGGGGATAATGAACATCAGTCCAGAAATGCTTACGATCTCCAGGCCAGATTGTCCACAATCCTTGAAAGGATTTTTGATATTGACTGGATGCATGCAAAAGAAGTGAAACACAAATTCTTTCCGTCCCTCACCTACGAATACCGGGTTCCCAAGGACCAAGACAAGCCCCAACCCTGGTTTGAGGCGGTCGACGTGGAAGGAAAGATCAACCGGATCACCCTTGCACTTGAGAACCTGCTGGATGCACGTACAGAGGATGATAAGGGCCAGGTTCAGTATAAGCAGTGGGGAACCTTTAATCTGGTACAGGGCTACGATATTGATGAGGCCAGAGGTGATGAAGATCCAGGTCAGAAAAAGAAACCTTTTGAACCTTTAATTGGAGAATTAGATCTTAAGCTTTTTCCTTACATTGATTTGGATGCGGAAGCCCGATGGGATTATTATGATGATGATTTTTCCTATGCAGACGTCGCCCTTGGATTCAATGTTCCCAGGTCAGGAGGAAGATACGATCATTTCACAATCGATTACGAGTATGTGAAAGACGGGACCAAGAGCCTCAATTACAGCCTCAATATCAATCTTATCCATGGGTTTTCAGCCGGCAGTTCTCAGAAAAGGGACCTCAACTTGGACAAGAACATCGAGAGACGTTACTGGCTAGATTACCAGTCCCAGTGCTGGGGGGTCAGAGTGATCGCGGAAAGCTTGGATGAGGTGGACACTTTTATGGTGACCTTTCGACTTCTTGGCCTGGGGGATATCGGCTCGCGACAATAGCATGGGTGAGTCACTTCGGGTTGGATCAGGAGTGAAGATGCCCCGTCCTGTGGGCGGGGAGGTTCACAAAAAGGAGGTAGGACGTTACGCTAAATCCAAAGAATGAACAGCCCTAAAGCCCAGCAATATGGAGTAAAGAAAAAGAGTTTTCCTCTCTGAACCATACGCATCAGCATTTTCAGGGCCAATAAACCCACCAGGACAGAAGAGAGAAATCCGGCAAACCACGAAAGAAGACTCACCTGACTTGACCCGAGGGCGCTTAACTGGATGATCATAGCCCCTACTATGGCGGGTATGGATAGAAGAAATGCAAAACGTGCGGCCAGATCCCTTCGAAGCTTGAAGAGCATACCACACACGATGGTTGCGCCGGATCTTGAGATCCCTGGTATGATGGCCATGCCTTGGGCCAGGCCGACAGCAAGTGCAGCTATGAACCCTACGTTGTTACGCTTCGTATAATCTTTGGAGATCAACAGGGTGACGGTCAGAATCATTCCAGTACATAGGAGCATGAGTCCGACCGTGGTGACAGATCCAAAAAGGTTTTCAAGGAGTCTTCGAAAACAGAGGCCGATCAGAGCGGTCGGGAGTGTACCCATGAAGACCCAAAGGGTTAAGGAAGCATGCGGTCTCGTATCCAGTTTACTGAGCGTCAATCGGCGGTGAGACAAATCCGCAGCGAAGCTCCACGTCTCCCTGATCATAAGCTTAAGATCAGAACGAAAGTAGAGACAAACCGCAAATAAGGTCCCCAAATGAAGGCCAACATCGAATAGCAACTCCGGGTCTTTGTACCCAAAAAGATTCTGAAACAGAACCAGGTGGCCGGAACTGCTCACAGGCAGGAATTCTGTCAAACCCTGGATGACGCCCAAAAAGATGCTTGTGACAAGATCCATGGATCGTGTTCCATATCTGAGATCTGAAATCTAAATTTGAATTCCCCGCTGCTTGCAGCGCGGGATGAATTCAAATGAGTAGCGATTTTATTACATGAAACCAATCAGTCTTGGCAAGTTGAAACTGCGTACCACGGGCTGAAAGTCCGATCAAATGGCTGAATCCCTGCTGAGCATAGCTTGACACTGGACAGAGGTTGATCTATAGTTAAAAGCCGGTCAAAAGAGTGCGGGCTCCCAACTTCTTTTGGAGGCAGAATATGAAAACAAAGGTGGGCGTTCTTTCGGCGGGTCGAGACTGCCCCGGCATTAATAGTGCCATTCACTGGCTTGTCAATTCTGCTTTGGACAAGGATCTGGTGCCCAGTAGGGGAATGATGTTTGATATTGTCGGGATCATTGATGGATGGAAAGGCCTCATGGAGGTCAAACCGGACAAGAAAGAGAGCGTGAAGCGCTGGACTATGCGGCTGGATACGAACATTATCCGTACATGGGACAGGTACGGAGGCACCAGGCTGGGAACCAGCGTCACCAATCCGTTTGATCCAAGAAAGGACCGATCCGAGATTGTCATAAGAAACATCAAGAAACTGGGGTTAGATGCCATTGTCGTCATTGGCGGTTTTGATAATCTCGGAGTCGCCTACAAGCTCTTCAAGGAAGGGGTAAAAGTTGTAGGGATTCCCAAGACCATCGATAAAGACCTGTCCGAGACGGATTATACCATCGGATTTGATTCGGCGGTCAATATCATCACGCAGGACATCGACAGATTGCGTATTACGGCCGGTTCCCACAGCCGGATTTTTGTGGTTGAGACCATGGGGAGGAAAGCGGGATGGCTTGCTTTGGAGGGCGGGGAGGCCACAGGGGCCGCGATCATACTTATTCCTGAACATGATTTTGTGGTGGAACGCGTAGTAGAACTTCTGAAGATGAAAAAAAAGGAGGGAAAACGCTACAGCATCGTCCTGGTTTCCGAAGGGGCAAAGCCGAGAGGCATGGAAGAAGTTCATGAAAGACGGGGTCGAGACGGATTTGGTAACTTCTACCTGGGCGGGGTAGGGGGCTTTATTGCGGAAGAGGTTGAGAAAACGACGAACATGGAGGTGCGCTATGTGGCGCTCCGACACCTTCAGAGAGGGGGTTCCCCTACAGCATATGACCGGAGAATGGGTCGCAAATTCGGCATTGCGGCCATTGACATGATCGTCAACGAGGATTTCGGGCGTATGGCGAGTTTAAGGCTGGGCGAAATAACGACCGTGCCCCTTAAGAAGGCGCTCGAAAAAATGAATTTGGTCGACGTGGAAAAATTCTACGATACCAAGGATTACAAAAGCCTAGACCAGGTTCTTTGAGGAATAACAAGGTGTGATTACAGTATGTTAGAAAGCCGACGGATCTGTTTCTGGAAGGCATTCAGGGCCTTCTGAAGACATAGGAACAGAAGGCCAAGAAATAAACTTCTGCTAAGAGTCCGCATGTTCTTCAGCCAGCTCATCTTAGATTATGAATTACATTTGCTAATAGCGGCGGCCGTTCTATGCCTTATCGGAACTGTACTCCTCGTTATCAGCCACAGGCCCTACTACTCAGAAGTGCCCGAAGAATTCTACATGCCAGTGAAAATAATTTGGGGTCTTTTCCGCTTCGGCATTCTTCTGAGCTTATTAGGGTTCCTTCTGATTGCTCTGGTTATTCTGGCCCATGTCATAGGCCACAATCTTTAGCAGAGGTTGGGATGGACTGGATCAAAGCCCCATTTCCATTTCTTACCGCTTTCCTTGGCGAACCACGCGGAAGATAGGAAAAACATCGTCAAACAAAATACGGGTTGAACTGACACTTAGAGGGGCGAGGAAACTCACTTGACGGAAGCTCGTTCCCCTAATGGGTTTCAGCATGCCCCCGAAACCCCTTGTTTTTGTGCCGTGGTCAGGTTCTTTCAGGAAAGATTTTTCCAGGGTTTAGGATGCCCTTAGGATCGAAGGCTTTTTTCAAACGGGCCATAAGCTCGAGGGAAGGCCTGGAGATTTCCATTTCGAGATAAGGGGCTTTGGTCATTCCCACCCCGTGTTCACCAGAAATGGTTCCATTCATCGCTACCACCTTCCTGAATAATTCCCTTACAGCAGCATCGACCTTCTTCACATCTCCGGGAACGCTTTTGTCGAACATCATATTCACATGGATATTGCCATCCCCCGCATGCCCATAAGCGGGCATAGGGAGTTTGTATTTCTCACCCAATTGATCCAAGAAGGAAACCAACTCGGCCATGCGGCTCCGGGGAACCACAATATCCTCGCTGACCTTGTCGGGCCTTAGCTTGTACACACAAGGAGACACGTTTCTTCGCGCGTCCCATAGCCTTTCAGCCGCCTTTCGTCCTGATGCAGATTGGACATGGATGGCCCCGGATCGAATACACGCCTCCTTGACCTTCTTTGCTTCTCGCCTGGTAAGGACCTCGTCCCCATCTATCTCTATGAGAAGAACAGCATTACATTCAGTAGGGATGTCGAGCGGCAACTCATCGCGCACGCAATCGATGCACAATCTATCCATGAACTCAAGCGCGGTCGGAACGATCTTGCTCCGGATGATATCCGATACCGTTTGAACCGCCAGGGAGAGGTCATGGAAGAAGGCCATCATGGTCTTGGTCGAAGCCGGTTTAGGGATCAGGCGAAGCGTAATGACTGTGATCACAGCGAGGGTGCCTTCCGAGCCGACGATGAGTCGGGTTAGATCATAGCCGACCACGCCCTTGGCGGTTTCGACACCGGTCTTAATGATTTCACCTGTGGGAAGTACGATCGTTAAACCCAGGACGTAGTCCCTGGTTACACCGTACTTGACAGCACTCAGTCCCCCTGCACATTCCGCGACGTTGCCCCCGATTGTAGAAATATCCATGCTTGCTGGATCCGGGGGATAATAGAGATCGAATTTCTCCACCTCCTTCTGCAGTCGAGCCGTAATGACGCCAGGTTCGACCTTGGCGATGAGATTGTGCGGGTCTATGCTGAGGATGCGGTTAAGACGATCCATGGCCAGAACAAGACCACCCTTGACAGGCAGGGCCCCGCCGCTTTTTCCGCTGCCTGCTCCCCGGGGAATCACTGGGAAATCTTCCTTGTTCGCCAAAACAAGGATCCTTGAGATCTCTTCGCTGTTGCCCGGGAAAGCGACCGCATCGGGCATGAAAGTTAGCTTTGTCGCGTCAGTGGCAAAGTTGACCAAATCATCCTGCCGGGTAGTGAGATGGTTTGGGCCAAGGATTCTGGATAGCTCTTTGAAGACTCGGTCGGCAATCATGATTGCAAAGGGATTCGGCTCTTGAGGGCGTGCTGAAGGGTCATTGAGTCCATGTATTTCAGATCACCCCCCATCGGGACTCCAAGTGCTATGCGGGTGATCTTGAATCCCTTATCGACGAGGAATTTTGCCAGAAAAGAGGCGGTCGCTTCACCTTCAGTTGTGGGATTGGTGGCAAGGATAACTTCATTGATCTTTTCTTTTTCAAGGCGATTAAGGAGTTCGCCTATTTTAAGATCTTCGGGGCCAATCCCGTCGAGGGGGGAGAGAACACCGTGAAGGATATGATATCTTCCTTTGAATACCCCCGATTCCTCGATGGCGAGTTGGTCACCAGGCCCTTCAACAATACAGATGATCCCATTGGCACGGTTTTCATCTCGGCATATGGGGCAAGGATCATCATCGGTAAGGTTGTAACAAATAGAGCAGAATCTGATCTTTTCTTTAATGTCTATAAGGGATTCGGCCAAGCTCTCAGCCAGTTCCCTTTCGCTCTTCAAGATATACAAGGCGACCCTGGCGGCAGATTTCTGACCAATTCCTGGCAATCTAGACAATTGTTGGATCAGTTTTTCAAGAGAGGGTGGATATATTCCCATAGGTTCGCTCTCATTACATGAGGCCGGGGATATTGGGAAGATTGAGTCCATGGGTCAACTTCCCCATCTCTTCGTTCGCCATGTTCTTTGCCCTGGTCAGGGCGTCGTTCACAGCAGCCAGGACCAGGTCTTGAAGCATCTCTATGTCATCGGCGTCAATGACCTCAGGGTCGATTCTTATGGACAGAATCTCCTGCCGACCATTGGCGATTACAGTGACCATCCCTCCTCCTGAGGAAGCCTCCACGGTCTTTTCGCCCAACTCTTCCTGCAGTTTGGCAATCTTGGACTGGAATTGTTGAGCCTGCTTCAGGAGATTACTCATGTTCGGTATGCCTTTCATGTTTTCTCCCTCCCTGTCATGGATGTCTTTCCCTGGCTTCCCGCGCCCGCATGACCGGGTTCGACCTTCCCCTTTATCTCGCCTTCAAAGATATCGAGGACATCCTGAACGGGCTGAGGAAGTGTGGCGTATGTCTTTTCCTCTGGGGATGATTTTTCCTCCCCTCGCGGGTCAGTCTCTTCACCGTTTTCCTGCTCGGGACCGGTATCGACGATCTTAATCTTCACATCCCGTTTGAAAAATTCGCGGCAATACCCCGCCAGCCTTTCGTACCTCACTGGCTCATCAAGGTAGGTGGAGGAGAAGGCGTTGCCCCCTTTCCCTATGTGTAGGGTGTCCGCTGTAGCATCCAAGAAAGGCCAGTCTTTAAGCACATTGGCCATAGCCCTATTTTGGGAAGACAGGTGGTTCAAGAACCGATCCCAATCTTTCTTCTCAAGGACACCCACTGCTGTCTCAGAACCTGTTGTTTTCCTTTCTTCTATCTGCCAATCAATCCCGGGATCTGAAAGTTGACCAAGCGGGATTTTTTCGTCCGAAGGAGAAAAAGAGGACAACCGTCTTTCAAGGGCCTCAATCTTCTTGAGCAATTCGTCAAAGGCGAGGGCTTCTCCCAGTTGACATAATTTAATCATGATGGTCTCGAGGACCAGTCTAGGGTGGGAGGTAAATCTCAGGTTCTCCTCCCGCACGATAAGGAAGTTTAGAATCTGCTGAAGTTTTTGCTTTCCAGCCATTTCCGCCTGATGTGTCAATGCTTCCCTGTCGCTATCGAGCATGTCGAGCAGATCCTCAGGTGACCCTAACTGAGTCACCAAAAGATTTCTGAACTGATCCATGAGTGCCCTATAGAATTCCTTTATGTCGTATCCGTAGTTGTATATCCTTTCGATAATATCCAGGCATTTCTGGGTGGAGCCTGCGAGGATAGCCTGGGATGTGTCAAAGATGAGGGCTCTGTCGATGATACCCAAGATCTCTGTAATATGCTTATCCTCGACCTTTGAACCCGTATAAGAAACAACTTGATCAAGTAAGCTCTCAGCATCCCTCATACTGCCCTCTGCCTCTCTGGCGATGAGAGCCAAACCAGATTTACTGATCTCGATACCCTCCTCGGCTGCTATTTTCTCCAGCTGTTTGACGATCTGACCGAAGGGTATTCTCTTGAAATCGAATTTCTGGCATCTGGAGAGGATGGTGACGGGCACTTTATGGGGTTCGGTTGTGGCAAAGATAAATTTGACATGAGAAGGCGGTTCCTCGAGAGTCTTGAGCAGGGCATTAAAGGCGGGTAGGGTAAGCATGTGGACCTCATCGATGATATAGACCCGGAACCGACTGGATGAGGGCATGTATTTAATATTTTCCCTGAGTTCCCTGATTTCATCGATGCCCCGATTTGATGCCCCATCAATCTCCTGCACGTCTACAGACGAACCATTGGTGATCTCTATGCAGGAGTGGCACGTATTGCAAGGAATGCCAGGCTGGCCCTCAACGCAGTTGACAGCTTTGGCTAAGATCCGGGCGACCGAAGTCTTCCCCACGCCTCGAGCACCGCTAAACAGATAGGCATGGGCTAACCTGCCTGCCTTGATCGCATTGGTCAAGGTCTGCGCCACATGCTCCTGGCCAATGACCTCTTGAAAGAGCTGGGGGCGCCACTTTCTGGCTAGAACCTCGTAAGCCATAACAAATGCGAACCTCTTTCCATAAGGGGTGGAAAAGTCAGCGAATGATCGATCACTCCTCTTCCTTTTGTCTGTTTCGTTAGTAATCCCATAGGCTGCTGTCCAAAATAAATCGAAAACCCGCTTTTCAACGAGTTAAGAGCCTGTTTTTACGGGATGCCCCACGGTGCCCAAAATTCAGGTTCCCATGAGCACCGAGTCGCGAGCCATGGGGGTCTTTTTTCAAAAACGAAAAGTCGCTGCCCGGTGACCACCGTAAGGTCACGGGTGAGGCCCCGCAGGGGCGGGACAGGCAGGGCGGAGAGCCTCCCGGGAATCCCCATGGAAGTAGCTCCGTGGAATTGGCTGCGAAGGTGCTCCGCCCACCTTTGCT
>JASFTV010000021.1:0-19734 GCA_050050615.1 Desulfobacteraceae bacterium | reverse complement strand
GAAGATCAAAACATGTTTAAAGGTGAATAATTTGGCCCCTGTTGCCACACAGATAATCAACAACGACCCTAAAACGAATGTAAAACACATCACAGCACGAACGATCCGTGGTCGGTCTATTTCCCTCTTTTTCCTGATTCTGAACGCGTTCATGCCTTCTATCCTGGGGAACCGATGGATCAAGAGACGGCGTTAGCGCTTGAGTCTTGACAAACTACCCTCCTTTGCCCTGCTCAAGTACTCCCGCAGAAGAAAAGGTATCAAGCGGCCTTCAGCAAGGACGCTCCCGGTGATTTGGGCAACAGCCTGTCAAGGTCTGGCCCTGCCTATGTCACGGAACGCCTTGTTTCCAGAAACGCTTTTACATCCTCGGGAAGCCAGGTAAATTCCAGGCGGACTCTGTACTGAGATGAAGAGGCCTCCGGTGGCTCAATGGATACCACCTTGGCATACCCTTCAGCCAGTCCTGGGCCCTCCTCCGCCGCCAGGAGGACCTTGAGATTAGCGTGCACCGCCACCCGTTCCTCCATGGAGACTTCAACGGCCGACTCCCCAAAACGTGTGATACGGCCCGAAATGGATGCCCCTGATACGGTTTTGCCTTCCAAGGGATAGCAGGTGATCGAAACTGGAGGCTCAAGCTTGATGAACGGAACAACCGCTTTCTCAGGCAGAGATACTTGATACGTTCCCCCTATCCCTGCCACGTCATACAGGGTTACCGAGTGGTCGAGGCCCTTAAATTGGACCTCCATCCTCCCTTGAACGTGTACCCATGGTTTTACCTTTGCATAGGTGGTAGGGCTGATCAGGATCTGTCCGCCAACGGTATAGGATTCAACGCGATAAGCGGTATTGATCGGGCTGCCTATAGCACTGTATTTTGCCCGCTCTTTCGAACCGATATTTCCAACGACGACCTCGCCGCTGTTGATTCCGATACCCATGGCCAACTCAGGAAGGTTCAGTCGCCTTTGCTCTGTGTTGATCTCCACCACCGCGTTCTGCATTTCAATGGCGCATGCAACAGCGCGTTGCTCGTCGTCGCTGCCAACAAGGGGTGCGCCAAAAAAGGCGAGTATCCCATCTCCTTCAATTTCATTGACGGTCCCTCGATACCGCGCAATGATTCCCACCATCCGTTCCAGACAACGATTGAGGATGTTGATGACCTCCTGGGGAGAAAGCCTCGCTGAAAGTGCTGTAAACCCACGCAGGTCAGAGACCAGGAAGGTCACCTCCCGGATTTCCCCGCCCATTTCCAAACCGCCAGGCGACCCAAGCAGTTCTTCTACCACTTCATTGCTCAAGTACCGGCCAAAGGTCTCACGAATAAAATCGCGTTGGCGAAGGCTCTGCATCTTCTCCTTTTCCTCGTGGATATAGCGATAGACCACGACGGAGACCACGGCAAACACAGTCATAAGAAGTGGGCGCACAATATGAAAAATGACATGTCCGTAAAAGAACCCTACACTCACGGTGCCAACATAGACGCCCGCCAGCAATAGCGTTCCAAGCGAAAAGGTGAGGGATGTGAAGCGGGCTGAGAGGAGAAAAACAATGGCCAAGAGCACCCCCTCGGCTATGAGCATCTCTACAGCAGAAAGTTCTCTGAGAAAGGATTCCGTCAAGATACCGTGCATAATATTGGCATGAACGCCACTCAGAGGAAAATTGGCATCGGTTGGAACCGGTCCCACATCGGAAGATCCGGTGGAAACATCTGAGATAACCACGATCTTGCCTCTCAGCTCTTTTCTCCACATCTCCAATTCAACGCGATCATTTGAGGCCAGTAGAATATCGGCAAAGTTATAGTGGTCCATCTGTCCCCACGGGCCGATGTAACTGATGATCATATTGCCGGACTGATCAATGGGGATCACAACATCATGAGGCTCATTATCACCAGGACTTCGCGCCTCTTTCAGTGTCATACTCTGCCCGGGTTTAACAAGGATCTTTTCTGGAGGGACGTTGAGATAATCGCAGATGACTCGGAAAGGTAAAGTGGGGTAGAAGGCCTCGTTGTAGCGCACGATCAGGGGAACCCGACGAAGAACGCCATCCCGATCAAACTTTACGCTTAAGGAACCCAGGCCTTTGGATACAGAGGCCAGTTCAGAAAAGGTGCTCAACGGGTTCGCGCCAACATAGAATGCCCGCGGGTCCCCTTCCAGTTTCAGATGCCATTTTGTCCGATCAAGATATGGCACTGCATGTGGCCGGTCTCTTTGTCTTTGCCGTAACTGCTCTTCCTGCCACAATTCAAAAGCCAAGCCAAAGTAGACATGAGCCGCCTCACGCGTGGCCTCGATCAGGACCTCGTCTTTCTCCTCGTCTAATCGTGCGGCAAATATGAAATCGTAAACCTGGGCAGATACACCCATGGAGGCAAGATTTCGGGTCACCTGGGCAAAATGGGCTCGGTTCAGATAGTGGTTTTTGAGGCGCCTTAGCGTGGTGTTGTTGAGATCCACGTGCACGATGGTATTGTCATAGGTTGGGCGAAGCTTCTCTGAAGATGATTGAAAGACGAAGAGCTGGTCCACTGCTTGGCTATTCCATATCCCAAAAACGTCGGGCAGAAGCCAAAAGCAGAGGTGTGCTGCTACGAATGAGCACAAGATCAAAAAAATCGAAGTTCGTAATTTTCCCTTACTGCTGGTGATCAATCGTAAAAGCCCTGCTGTAGAAATTCTCACCGGAAATCTCAACCGCTTCGCTTGCCACATCCGGGTAACCCCCTGCTTCCACTTTCTTCCTTCCTCGAAGGTTCCCCATGGTGGTTACAGGCCTCTCTGCATACGTCTTGAACTTTCGATTTTCCCATCTCAGCCTGCGAATTTCTGTGAGGACTGTTTTGACAAGTTCTTGTTTCCTTCCCGGATCGGCCGTTTCATACTTGTTGATGAGCTCTTCCAGTCCGCGCAGGCGCTTTGCCGAGGCGAGCAAATAGAACGTTTCCTGCCCGATATTTTCATCTAACTCAAACCATTCATTGCCCTGCGGGATATAGCATTGTGCCGGCGGTTGGTAACCTTTGATCAAGTTCTCGAAACGGTATGGAAACAACACGCTAACTTCACCCTGCGAGCTGTGATAGATGACATAAACAAAACACTTGTTTTCCAATTTCAGAAAAAACTTGATCAGGTCGCCTGATTTCAGGGCCATGTCACGTTTGACGGGGATAACCTTTGGTTCGCCTTCCCCCTTTTCTATGGCCCCGAAGGCCCAGAGAAAACGGATGTTTTGATCCTGCTTCTTCCGTTCCTGAGCAGTCGCGGGTCTTGTACGGACAGTGAACGTAAGGGCTAAAGCCACCAGTGTTAAAATCACGATGACGCGGCTTACCGTTTTCATGGCTTACTCCGTTCTTAAGTTTTTGTTATTTCTCTTCCTCCTTCATTCTGGCCATTTTCTTGAGGATTCTCTCTAGGTCTTCCAGTTCCCTTCCGTACTCAGCCCAATTCCCCTGGCGCAAGTAGTCTTTGGCCTTGTTATAGTGTTCCAGGGCCAAAACGCCTAGGTTAGAAATATCCCGAGTTTCAGGGATAGACGGGGCAGCCAATGGTTTGGGCAACACTCGCTCCTCCAACACGCTCGCTAGGGCCCTGTCAAGGTTTTCCTCCATAACCAAACGATTGCCAAAAGCGACAATAACCCTCTTAAGTTCCGGTAAGGCAGCGGCTCTTGATTTCTCCTGCCGGGAAGGACCTGGCCCACTTGCTCCCCGGGATCTTCCAAAACCTCTACGTTGAGGAGATCCTGTTGGGGGCACTTCGCTTTCTTCCTGTTTTGCTTCCAGGTAAACCGGCTCCACGTAGATAAATGTATCACCGATGGGGATGGCCAGGAGATTGCCCCTGATGACTCTGGAACCTCTCTGACCCCATAAGCTCAACTCCCGGGAGATCTCCGTTTGCTGATCCACCCTGGCCTCAATCTGCATCGGTCCATAGACCAGTTTTTCCTTGGGTAATTTGTAGACGATCAGATTTCCGTAGTGGGGCAGGTCACTTCTGGCCGCCAGCCAGCCAATCATATTATCCTTCTTGGAAGGGGTGAAAGGGAGCATCAATAGAAACTCCTCCTTCTCCTCTTCCGGTAGTTTTATGATGATATAGTAGGGTTCCATTTCTTGTCGGCTATCACCGTACATCTCATCAGGAATTTGCCAGAGGTCTTCCTGGTTATAGAAGACCTGGGCATCTTCCATGTGATATTTCGTGTATGTATCCACCTGGACTTTGAAGAAGTCCTTCGGGTACCGGATGTGCTTTTTCAGATCAGCAGGCATTTCATTGAAGGGCTTAAATAGATCAGGGAATATCTTCGAATAGGTCTTGGCAATGGGATCTTTTTCATCAATCATGTAGAAAACGACGTCCCCATTATAGGCATCGATTGTTACCTTGACCGAATTCCGGATGTAGTTCACGCTCTTATTGCCAAAACGGCCATAAGACCGGCGCGAGTAAGGGTACATATCAGAGGTCGTGTAGGCGTCCTGAATCCAATAGAGCTTTCCCTCGGAGACAACCAGGTACGGATCACCGTCATAATCGAGAAATGGGGCAATCAAACCGGCCCGTATGCGAATCCGCCGGTTATACATGATTCGACTCTCCGGGCTTAAATAGGTGGTAAACAGTATCTGGGGATCAAAAAACTCAACGGCAAACAAAAGCCTTCTGAAAAAAGATCTGATGGGGACCCCTCCCCTCCCCTGATAGATGGTGTAGACATTCTTGTCCCCCTTGGGGTAATCAAATTCCTTGGTCTTCGTTCTGACAAGAACATACTCCTCCGTTCTTTCTCCGTAATAGACCTCGGGGCGCTCTATCTTCAGGTCAGGCTCAAAGGAAGGCGGCAGGTCTTTGATCAAGAGGCGGGGCAGTCCCTCGGTGGTCACTTCATTGACCGGGCTCGACGCCAATCCGTAACCGTGGGTATAGATGAGGTGTCTATTGACCCAGGTGTTTGCCTGGGGAGGAAGTTGATTGACAACCAACTCCCGGGCGGCCAACATAACCTGTCGATATTGGTCATTGATCAGATAGCGATCGACGTCCACATTGTTAAAGTCGTAATATAGCCGTATGGTTTGAATCTGCCTGTAGGTCTTGAGTAAAGGACGCTCGTCCCAGATCCTGACATTCTGAATCGTTACATCATGCCTCTTGATCTCCTCCGCACTTAATCTGTCATGAACTTCAAAGTCGACTTCTTTTATCCTGTCCAGATTATAGGCATTACGGGTGTAATCAATGTTGTAAGCGATGTAGGGTGATTCTTTGGCCAATTCATTGGGCTTAACCACCAATTTTTGTACCGCCATGGGGAGCACGGTCGCAAACACCAACACAGCCCCTAGCCAAATGCCTCCACTTACCCAGATCAGTTTCCTCCTGAACCTGAAGGCGTTGAAAAAAAGCACGAAGGCAAAGCCCAGGGAGACAATAATCAGAAGCCTGTAGGCCAGGACCTTGATGTGGACATCGGTATAGCTGGCACCGAAAGCAGGTCCCTGGGTAGAATATAAGATTCCATACACCTTCAGATGATAACCCCAGGCCAAGAGTACGACAATGATGCCTCCCAAGAAAATAAGGTGCTTCTTGGCTTTGGGTGCAACGGAGATCTTAGGTAAAGAGGGTGGGGCGCCCTCCGCTTGACTGAATTCACCCTCTATTTGAAGCGCACCATTTTTCAGATACCAACCCATCGTGACCAGACCAGCCAAAACGAAAAGAATCAATAACCCGTTTCGGACGAAAACGTAAAAGGGAAGAGAGAACAGATAGAAACCGATGTCCCGGCTAAAAATAGGATCCGTGCTGCCAAAAGGTTGCTGATATAGATAGCGCAGAACCATATCCCACCGGTAGGAGCTCTTTGACGCAACAGTAAAGCTAAGAATCAGAACAAAAGCGATGAGGAGCGTGTTTAAGGTCCTGCCTGAAAGGCCGAGTTGGGAAGTATAACCCTCCGCAGCTTTGAACACCACGCCTCGGCCGTCGCCCGGGTTTAGCCGTTTGGCCGCGTAAAGGTTGAGGCTTATTAGAAGAATCAAAAGCAGCCAAACCACCGAACCGAACCCGAATTTACTCAAAAGCATGGTCCAGAAAACTGGCGAAAAGCCTAGATTTTTGAACCACAGCCAATCAGGATAGATTGAAACACCTGTCCAAAGCAATAGGAGAGCGATGATCCCGCATCCTATAAGGACTAATTTCTTGTTCATCCTTTTATCTCCCCGAGGCTAAGCCTCCGTGAAACTCTTGAATGTTTGTTCTAATGAAAAGCTGCTGATCAACCAGAGAGGATGGTTAAGGAAGCGTAACAGTTTTTCCCGTCAAAAGAAAGAAGAAGTTTTCTCATGGGCTCTGCCCCCGTAAGAGCTCAGCCTACATCATCCAGTTTGGATGGTCCCTCATCCAATCCTCCACCCTTTTCTTCAGCCAATCCTGAAGATCTCTCACCATGTAAAATCTCGGGAAAAAAAGATCATCCTCTTTTTCGACGACACCCTCTTCAGATGCGATCTTTGCCAGTTTCGTATGAGGATAGATTCTGATCCCCACTGTGATCTTTGTGGCCTCCAGATCAAGGGAATCGACAAAGCGGAGGCTCTCCTCCACAGAATTTTCACTTTCCCCCGGCCCTCCCAACAGCAAGAAACCCATCCTCCGAATACCGTAGTCTGCGAGCATCCTGGAGGCACGACGAATGCTCTCGGTATTGAACCTTTTGTTCATCCCTTTTAGAATCCTCTCACAGCCGCTTTCAAAGCCAAGGCTGGCTTCTCTGCACCCCGCCCGCGCCATCTCCTTGACGAGCGCTTCATCAACATTTCCCGGATAGAGAATGCAGCGCCATTCTATGTTCAGTGAAGCCTCCGCGAGGGTGGTACAAAGCGATCTGGCATATGACGGGGGTAGGTTGAAGGTATTGTCCACAAAATGGAAGCGACGAAATCCTGCCTCCACGCACTTGGCGAGCCATCTGACCACGTCTTCCGGGGAACGTTTGCGAATGAGACGTCCCTCAATGGTCTCGGTGGAGCAATAGCTACATCTCATGGGACATCCCCGCCGCGTCTGAACCGGTACCCAGAAGTCCTCTCCTTCATAGGCGGCCGTGGACAAGAGGTCCATGTCCGGAAGATGGAACCCGTCCAGATCCTTTGAAAAGCGCCTCTGTCCCTGAAGACCATGGCCACGAAGATAAAGGCCGGGCAACCCTGAAAGCGGGCGACGATGCTCCAGATAATCGAGTAGCGCAGGGAAGCACGCCTCCCCTTCCCCTCGGATGCCCATATCAGCGCTGAGGTATTCGAGAGCACTTTCCGGAAACATGCTGTAGCCGGCACCGCCGAGGACAACGGGGACGCTGGAAAAACGTTTGCAGGAACTCACCACGTCTCTAACTTGATCCAGCAGGAATCTCGGATCCTGCATGTTTTGGTCATCTACATTTCTCACGGAGATCCCGATCATGTGCGGCTTGAGCGCCTCTGTGAATCGTCTGATGCTTTCCTCCGTATCGGTTTCGGCCATGAGATCAACCAGCGCCACCTCATGCCCTGCCCTGCGCGTGGCTTCAGCCACGCAGGCCAGTCCCACGGGCATGGTGGGCATATTGATTCTTTCCGTATTTGCGGACACCAATAACACTCTCATCGTACCGTTTCCTTGTGCATCGAGGCGTCAGGTCCGGGCTTCTCCACCGGGGCCTGACCCGCGCCTTTCACCCCCGCCCTCCGGACGGGGCTCTCTGCCGCGGTTTTTGCAGGCGTACTCTTCGGCGACCCGGCACGCGTATCATAACCGGCTTACGTGTTTCACCTTCTTTACACGCTCACTTATTTGCACGTAGCAGTCAAAGGCCTTCATCGGTTTATCGAATGGGTCACGAAAAAATTCCCGTATTTTCTCCATAGAGAATTTTCCCCTCTTTACTGCATAATAAAGTTTGTTGCCCAACATATAACCCAGTTGCGTGCTGAAAATTCGAGAAACCGCGGACCGGCTCTTATATTGGCTATGAAACTTATTTGTAAATTCTCTCGCATCGGTGGTTTTTCTCTGCAAGTAGAAATGCTGTAAAATGTACCTGGCGACCTGTATCGTCTCTGGATCGGTTTGTTTTCGCTCACCTCGCTTGACCTTACCGAGAAATCTCCTGATGGAGTGTTCCGATTGTGACTTTCGCTTCTCATTCAAAAACTTACTCCCGAAAAATCCCAGACATTCGGTGATCACATTACGGTAAAAATGATCGAACGGACTAACAGGCGTTTTTAAGGGCCCCCTCAATACTGCATTCAAAAAATGGCTTGCCTCCTCAGCAGCCATATTGATGTTTGAGTTTGCCAGATAAATGAGATACGTATTCTCCCCCGATCGATCATATTCCAAAAGGAATCCTTCACCTCGCTTGATCTTGTCTTTGACAAGTCGAAGCTGGGTCTTTAGCTCGGGAGTCTTATGAATGAGCTCCATGAAATGGAGGTTGTTGGGATAGTAAATCGTCAGTTTTTGTAGGGCATCCGCCGGCAGTTCAAGATTGAGAATTGAGGCAAGGGTGGTCACCATTTCATGCACCATTGCCCCCCTTGCTTGCAGATCATCAATTTCCCAGTCCTTATGCACAGGGAAATACGCGTCTTCGGAATATTCCAGCCAGTTCAAATAGGATTGGATCTTATTTGCTGGCATGGTATTCATCACACAATACATGTTTTCGCTGATTTTTAGAACATCCGATTCCTCCAGGCCCCGGTCGCATAGCTTCCAGTAAAGCTTTTCTGCGTTTTGGAAAATAATAAAAACCCTAAAGGGCTCGTCCAACAGCTCCAGCAATTCCTCCACATTTTTCGGGAGATGATTGGGGGAGATGTGTAAATCTCCATCAACCACGTAAATCAGCTTTCCGGGGTTCCGAATAAATGCCTTGGCGATGATACGAGCCGAGTATTGATCACGTTTTGTTAGACTTCCCATTCCTTTCTCTTCATCGATCTTGGTGTTAATGCCCAAAATGGGAATGTGATTCTCCCGACAGAAGGAAACCACGGGACTCCAATTGCTCCAACCAAATGGCCACTTCTTTTCATAATCAATTTTCTCCAGAAAAGAGTTCTCGGACAATTCACCCGACATGAATCTATCCACGTGCTTCTGATCGCTTCCGTGAAACATCTCCAGGCAGAGTATAATCTCTCTCTTTCCCACAATTTCACGAAGGATTCGTAAGACCGAACGTTGAGATTGACTCAGCGTATGGTAGTCGCCGTGAAAGATCACGTCAGCAGCCGAAGCCTTCCCGATCAGATCCGTCTTGTTTGAAATTTCCTGGTAATCCCTTAAGTAGCGCAAATACTCTTTTCTATAAACTTCAATCCCCGGGTTGTGCCCTAAACTTTTCCGGACCAACTGGACGTTTTTCCGGTAGTTCTTTTTTTGAATTTGGATGAGTTGCTCTCTGAGTGTTGTCATTTCGGTTCAGCCCTTGATGTTGGGAAACGAGGCAATACCTCCCCACCAACAGTCGTTCTCGTGAGTGCGTTCCGAGGCCCGGGTGACATCACCAGGCCAAATTCTTTTCTAGAGAATGGATGAGCCCCTCAAATCATGTTTCCGGCAGTCTCGCTTAAACCTAATCTTACACTATTTCTAAAGAGTTATACATGATTGGGGCGCACTGGATGGAGAATTTTCTGCAGCTAGGATTTGAATCATTATAACTTACTTATATAATAATTATTGACAATTTATATTATATACATATAATTAAAAATAACTTAATAACTGGGAGGCATAGACGTGCGAAGTTCTTTGCTAGTTGCTGCTTTCTCTTTATTCCTGCTGATTGTCAGTTCCCTGGCATTGTATGCCTGGATTTCCTTTGTGGTTTCCTGATGCCAACATCCGGTAGCCTGCCACCACAGGCCCACCTTTTGTTGTCGCCTTAGGCACGTGTTGGGGACAGACCTATTTGTAGATTTCTAACATAGAGCGGCTCCAGACAGAGCTGGGAAAGCGCTCTCAGGAGACGGGTGGGCTCATTTTACGGGTCTCTGCCGCGGTTTTTGTCGGTGCCCGGCAGCCAGCATTGGGTCACGGGTGAGCCCCGATTCAAAACCTGTCTATGACATGAATCCCTGCGGTGGCGAAGCGGTCCATCCTCTCGAGCACCCTTGGTGCCTCCTCCAGGCTGATCCTCTGCCCTATGAGTCTCTCCGGTTGAAGCTTGCCTGAAAGGATCATCTGAAGCATTCGGTCGTATTGGTGCGCCTGCATCCCGTGGCTCCCAAGGATCTCCAGTTCGCGGGCAATCACCTTGGCCATAGGGATAGAGGGGGTGCTGTAATCAGCCACCATCAATCCTACCTGGATATGTCTCCCTCTTTTTCTGAGGCAGGAGATGGAGTTAAAACAGGTTGTGGGGCTCCCGAGCGCATCTATGGAGACGTGGGCGCCGCCGTTGGTAACGTCCATCACGGCTTCAACCACGTTCTGGTCCTTGCTTGCATTTATGACGGCTGTGGCCCCTACCGAGCGGGCAAATTCCAGTTTCTCGTCACGAATATCGACCCCCACCGTGCTGGCACCAAGGGCGTCGGCGATCATAATGGCCGAAAGACCGACACCTCCGCAGCCATGCACAGCAACCCATTCTCCGCCAGTCACCTTCCCCTGAGCTACCACGGCCCGAAAGGATGTGACAACCCGGCAGCCCAGGCTTGCTGCACTCACATAGTCGATCTCCTCCGGGAGCCGAACAAGATTAATATCCGCATAGTTGACAGCCACATACTGTGCAAATGACCCCCAGTGCGTAAACCCTGGTTGGAACTGCCTGTCGCAGACCTGATGGTTGCCGGAAAGACATTGAGGGCAGGTCCCGCAGCCACACACAAAGGGAAGGGTGACTCTGTCGCCTCCTTGACAGCGGGAGACGTTTCTACCCACCTCCGTGACCACCCCTGCCAGCTCGTGGCCCGGAACGTGGGGCAGCCTTTTGATATCAGGGTCATGTCCCATCCAGCCGTGCCAATCGCTGAGGCAAACGCCGCTTGCTTTGACTTCAATCACAACGCCATCCTCATCCGGCACTGGATCAGGGACATTTCGTATGGTGAGAGGTTGTCCAAACCATTCATACACCGCAGCCTTCATGATCAACTCCTTCAGATGTCAACGCTTCCTTTCAGCAGCGAGATCGCCACATTTTGATGAGCCTCTCCAAGGCGCAACCTCATGGTGAAACATAGGAATGTTTTTCACGAAATACGATCATATGCCATCGAAATAAAAGTGTAAAGAGAGGGCACCATATCTTGGTTCGTTCTTCTCCAAAAACGAAACGGTGTTTCATGCGAGTCATGGGGGTCTCTTTTCAAAAACCAAGGGCATCGAGGACAGTTATGCAAAAAGGGGTAGCAAACGCGGGCGGAGCATCTTCGCAACCGGAAAATGCCTCGCATTTTCCGGAAGGCCGCCATCGGCGGCTACAGAGCGAAATGGGTTTAACCCATTTCGCATTTTAGAAACCGCGGGGGCAAGCCCCCTGCACCCCCACAAAAACGACGCGCCATTCACCCCCGCCCTTCCGGACCGGGCTCTCTGCCGCGGTTTTTGTAGAGGCAACCCTAAAGAAGAAGCGTTTCCCCCGTATAATGAAAAAGTAATCAATGGGTATCACCCTCTCCTTTTCATACCGATTTTCCAAAATCGGCCAAAAAGTGACAATTTTTGTTCCATTCTTCTTAACCGGACCTTTTGACAGAGGGAATGTAAGCCCTTTAAATCATAGTAGAAAAACGGTCCTCACAAAACCAGCGGTCCTTGGGCGGCGCTGGTATGAGCATTGCATGAACCGAAGGGGATAAGGGTTACCGCGTTTCGTTCGTCACTCCCAGCGGGTGCTCAGAAAGGCAAAACCAAGGAAAAAAAGCATGAGAAAAAAATATCCTCTTCTGTGTGGCTGTCTTCTCATGGGATTGCTGAAATCAGTGGCTTTCGGTGACGACGTTTTTGAGCCTGTCAGGGTCGTTCATATGAACAACGGGAAGTCCATTCAATGCCGGATAGGGTGGTTGGATGGAACGAAGATGGTATGTCAGAAGTTCAATGGAAGTGTGACTTTGCCGCTACAGAGTGTCGATCTTGAAAAAACATTTCCGAAATTCAGGAAACGTGAAGGAGAAACGATTCTCCTCATCCATCCGGGACAGGTGTACCGCGATCAAAACGTTACAGTGTCGAACCTGCGTATGATTCGTAAAGGGGCGAGTTCCACGACCCACAATAGCCAAAGGAACAGATCACCCACCCGTTCCCGGTCTGCTCATTATGCCGTTTTGTGTGAGGTGACGAATAGAGGTGATCCCTCTGACATCAGCGTTTCTATTGCAGCGAAGGACATGCGAGGCACCATTCGTCACAAGATCGATTTAGCCTCGGAATCCAGCGTACGCACCGGAGACATCGCCACTCTGAGAAAACAATTGCATGTCTCAGGCATCCACTTAGAAAGCCAAATCGGTTCACTGGGAATAAAGGATGTGGAGAGGAACAATATTCTGGAAGAAAAAGAGGAAGAAAGCACGAGCTCTAAACTGAATGTGAGCCCTGACAAACTGAGGGAGGAAAAAATAAGAGCCTTAAAGGCGCTTTTCCTCAAGGAAAGGGTTCAGACTGAGCGCCCATAAATTTTGTATCAGGAAGGATGGTCCACATGGAAGTTTCCTGTCCTAATTGCTACATGAGTTATGATGTTTCCCTGGAAAAGATCCCTGAGCAAGGTGTGACGCCCACCTGCAAGAAGTGCGGGTTTGCCTTCACCATTGTCAAAGCCTCCGGCGATCCATTAAAGGACAGAAAAAAACGAATGCAGGGTCTTGTGGTTGTCGGTGAAAGAAGAAAGGAAACCCCTGTTAACAGCATGGCAAGCGCTTCTGGAGAAGGTCTCAGGGAGAAGCTGGCAAGCAGAGCCCTATTTGAGAAAAAGGGTCTCAAACTCGGCGTTTGCATCGCTGGAATGGTTATCTTGCTTTTCTCAGCAGGTTTTTATCAGTGGAAGCATCACGTTCACAAGCGGTTTGAAGCGGCTTTGAGAAGTGCCCTGGCCCATGCCTCAAATAACAGATTTGCACTAAACTTCGAGGAGGTCAAATTCGCTGCTCTCGGAGGGCTGACCCGGGATCATGGGTGCATTTATGGACTATCCCTTGGCGATCATGCGGCCCGAGAGCGCCTGATCCTCGCGGATGAAATCCATTTCGAATTGGACTCCTGGAAAAAGCATTTCATCACCAAGCCGTTCAGCATCCATGTAAGTGCCAGCGGCTCGAGCATCGCTCTGAATAATTGTGTTATCGAGGCCCAAGAGAATACTGGGTGGGGCGTAAAGTTCAGGGTTGATCAAGCATCCTCGGATGCCGAGGGATTGAATTCATTTACAGCCCGGGGGTTGGAGGCTTTCCTTAATTTCAGGGGCGGAGATTGGAAAGAAGATCATCGGTTTCTGACGGGAGATGTGGATCTTGGCTTCAGAGTAAGCCAAATTCAGTCATCGAACAGGACAGTGGGCAAAGATGTCGACATCCTCTTTTCGATAGAGAATGGATTGTTTGTAAAAGACCAATATGCGGCAGACCCGAGCAAAGGGAATTACTTCGACATCTTCCGGACCAAATGGGGGGACAACAGAACCGTTTTGAGTATCGACCATTGCTCTTTCAACATGCTCGGTTCATCCATTCAACTGGCTGGCCAATTGGAGTTTCATAATCCCATAGTGGAAAGCGAACTTGACTTGCTCGTTAGGGCGGAAGATTTCAGTCACATCATGAAGTTCATTTACCGGATGAACGAAGAGACTTTTAATAAAATCGTCTTAACGATTGTGGCTCTTGACGAACAGCAAGTCAACGTCTATCGCCAAAGCACCGATTTGCTCGACCTGAGCATTTCTTACAAAAACTCGAAAATCAAAGTAAATGACCGGGAGATAAGGAGCCCCATCTAGCAAAGGGGAAGGGACCTGCTCTTCTCGGGCGGTTGCTCAAAACCTTTTCGAGAACCCGAGCAATTAATCTGCTCCCCCCTCGAAGACCCTTCTCTCATTTTTCCTTTACAGGAGGACTATACGATGCCCCGCCATTCGCGGCATCCCTTTCTTCTTGACTCAGGCTGCATTTTGTTTATGATAATCTACTCGAGGGATTTAAGCGCCGATTAGCCAAGCGGCTGGCAGAAGCGTACACCACAATCACGTGCCGGGCTTCAAAAAGGTTAGTTGCAGTTCTGCCGGGTCCCTGTCGTCTCTGCAACACCGTCCATTTTTTGCTGCTATGCAGGCGCTTATCTCAGTCTCAATTCTGATCCAATCCTTCGTCCTTCGATTCACAATTTCGATAACCAATTTGTTCAGATTTTGGCCGAGCGGCTCGGTATGAGCGCCTTGACCTGTCTTCGACCCTGAGCTCAGACCCAAGGGAGCTTGTCCACAGGTCTCGTCGACACGTCTCAGTCGAAGCCCTGAGTGCCGGTATTTTCGTAAATCCATCATCACGGACTTTCGACAGATCAGGCCATTTCGAAACACGTTGCCTGCGTCGTGTCATGCCCCCGGAGGTGGGAATCCAGTTTATACAATCTATGACGGATGCGTGTGTGCGCGGAACTGACAGCCTGATCGATCATTCAGGTGGCTGGCAGAGTAAAGGAGCAAGGGATGGATATCGACGGTCTGTATGCAGAGTTGGGCCTTGACTTCCAGCCTGGTGACCGGAACATGTTCTTGCAGGAATTGGCGGATGTCGCACGCAACTATGAAGCACCGCTGGGGCCTGGAGAGCGACCGGAAGAGCTCGGCCATTTCCTTGAGGAACTGGCGCAAGAAATCGGCAAAGAGGCATTCGGGTTTTCACCGAGGCTTGGCGTGGTCCCATTGAACGAGAAGCTCTTCACCGATCTTCACCTCGAGATACCGCCTTACATTGGCAATCTGCTACAGCGCTTCAACTTCTACCTCGTGGATTTTCCTTTGACCTTGCTGACCAGGCCGGGCTGGGGCTATACCCGGCTGGAGTGCAGAGTTGAATTCAATCCGGGTTTCCCATCTGTTGAGCGTCCCACGGCCTATCAGATTTTTCCCCACGAAGAATGGCAGGAGGTGGTGCGTGCCTGGCAAGGTCTGAGAATAGGCCTGGACGAAAACCTTGAATTCAAGGCGGACGCCGCACAAGCAGCACAGGCGTTATCCAAATTGGAAGCACCCGTGCGGGGAGCGGTCGAATTCAAGGTGGCTGGCAAAGCGGGGCTCATCCTGGGTCCTTTTGACTATTATATCCGGCGGCCGAAGATCCGTAGCCAGGGGCGTGGCAATGTCAAGGTCATATGGCGCCTGGAAGGCGAGGAAACAATCGTTCAGAAACAGCCCCGGCTCGGGGTCGTCCTGCAGGTCCCTAAACAAGTCTCGCAGGTAAACATTATTGGTGCGGCAGCCGCGTACAGAAGCTTCCACGTCTTCAGTGTTGCAGGACTGCGGGAAGTATGGAACTTCCTCTCAAAGCCTTCCCAGAGCTTCTTCGAAAAAGGGGCTCCTGTCGTGGACAAGAAGCCGTGGGATGACATCACAGCGGGCATCTGAATCCGGGGGAGAATGACCATGGGCACCAAAGAATATGACAAGTTCATACTGGAAATTGACAGTCATGACGCCATCAAAGCCAGGGTATACAAATACGGGAGTGGTGAAGATTCAACCCCTGATGCGAGGGCAGACAACGCAAGGCTGGACGATGACAAATATCTGCGACAAGACATTAGAGAGGGGATACAGGAACTCAAAAAGGGTACCTTGGATGGTCGCCAGAATGAGATTCGCAGGCTGGGACGGAACCTTTACCGAGCCATCTTCCCGGGCGAGGTTGGGAGCCTTTTTGAGGGCGCGCTCAAGTCGATAACCGGCGAGCGCAAACTGGGAAAAACGAAGCGATGGTTACGGGTCATTATTGATATCAGCCCCGAGTCAAGCGTCTTTGATTGGCCGTTGGAGTTCTTGTACTGCAGCGAGCTGGATCGCTGGCTCGGAACAGACAAAACCTTGATTGCACTCTCCCGCCGTACGGTTGTCCAGGGCCAGTTTGAGCGTGGGCCTGTGCACCAGGAACCGCCCCTGCATGTGCTCGTTGTCATAAGCATGCCGGAGGGACTAGAAGGCGTGATCACCGCCACAGTCCTTGAAAAAATCGGCGAATTGACAGAGACCGATGCGTCCGGTGATGTTCAGAGCAAGTCCAAAAGAATGGACGTAAGGGTCATCGGCCAAAGTCAGGATTATGTCCGCGACATGATTATGAGGCAGGGATTTGAGTACCTCGACCAGCCGGCCACATACGGGATCTTGCGTGGTCTAATAACCGGGGAGGCGTGGCAGCCTCATGTTCTGCATTTTATCGGACACGGGAAATTCGAGGACGAAAAAGGCCATTTGGCTCTGGTAAAAGACGGGGGCAGTGAAGACTGGTGTAGCGGCGATGATATTTCGCAACTGTTCACGCCACCGGCTCCGAGTCTTGTTGTATTGCAGGCATGTGAGAGTGCACAGCATGGTACCGAGCCTGGTTTAATGAGCCTGGCAGACCACCTTGTCAAGCGAGAGATTCCTGCAGTGGTTGCCATGCAATGGCCCATCACCAACCAATATGCCTCGGTGTTCGCTACAGGATTTTACGAAGCGCTGAGAGAAGGCAGGGCTGTAGACGAGGCGGTCCAGGCCGGTCGGTGGAAGATCTCCAATGAAGTGCGCTGGAACAAACACTATTTTGGGATTCCTGTGCTTTTTGCGTATGACCCCGGAAGGATTATCCAGCCAACCCATCAGGAGTCACGAAAGCCTGGAACGGGTCCAGTAAGCATGGTCGGCGGAGGCAGGGCAGTGGGCATGGTTGAGCAAGCTCGAAACATGATCGAGAAGGCCTTGTACTGGCTGGAAGATGAAGACCATCATGACGAAGAACATGCAATCCTATGCATAAAAAGCGCCTACAGAATTCTAGAGAATGACAGGCCCTTAGAAGCGAGAAAGATTGTTGACGCCCGGGAATGTTTGGTAGACCTACAGGACGTGGAGAGTGCGAGACGGATGCTGGAACATGTTTCCCGTTGTTTAGGAATGCCCGAAGTGAAGGGAAGGCCGCCGATGGGCGCCTCTCAACCGGTACGGGACAAAGAGCAAAAGCATCTCAAGACCGGTCAGGCACAGTGGAGACAGCATCCAGGGGGGATATCACCGGGCGTATCTTCTTCCCGAAACCCTCGACCATGAAAAGTTGGGCTGAAGATGCAAAATCAGAACAACAATGAAAAAACAGGGTTACTGGAATCAGGGAACGCCTCCCTTGCAGAAGGAGAATATGACAGGGCGGAGGCCGCTTTTAACGAAGTGCTGGCGTCCGAACCGCATAACATTGAAGCGCTCATTAGTCTTGGCTTTGTGTGGGCAGCAAAGGAGCAATATGACCAAGCGCTTAAGCATTACGAAAAAGCAATCTCGCTGGCGCCTGAGAACCCTGTCGGCTACGGCAGCAGCGGGGATGCCTACTTTGCGATAGGCCAATACAGTGAAGCGCTGAAGGCTTATGGCCAGGCGATCGAGCGGATGCCTGAGCCGAGCTTTGCCCTTTGGAAGAGCGGCCATGTTTACGCGGCCATGGGGGACGATGACAAGGCTCTGGAAATGTACCGCAAGGCGATTGAACACGACCCGGATAATGCGGATTTCTACTACAGCGTGGGCCAGGTGTACGAGGGCATGGCGCAGTACAAGGCCGCCCTCGAACATTACAAGAAAATCATCGAGATCCTCCCTGAAAACCCTGTCGGCTATTTGATCTGCGGGGATGCTTATCTAGCGCTGGAGGAATACAGAAAAGCGCTCAAAGCCTATGGTCAGGCGATCGAGCGGATGCCTGAGCCGAGCTTTGCCCTTTGGAAGAGCGGCAATGTTTATGTTGCAAGGGGAAACTACGACAAGGCCCTGGAGAGATACCGGCGGGCGATCGAAAAAGACCCGGATTACGCTGATGCTTACAACAGTATGGGACTCGTATACGAGGACATGGCGCAGTACAAGACAGCCCTTGAAAATTATGAGAAGGTCATCGAGCTCCTCCCTGAAAACCCTGTCGGGTATTTGAACTGCGGCGATGCTTACCTGGCACTTGAGCAATACAGTGAAGCGCTGAAGGCTTATGGCCAGGCGATCGAGCGGATGCCTGAGCCGAGCTTTGCCCTTTGGAAGAGCGGCCATGTTTATGCGGCCATGGAGGACTATGACAAGGCGCTGGAAAAGTACCGCAAGGCGATTGAACATGACCCGGATAACGCGGATTTCTATTACGCTCTGGGTCAAGTGTACGAGGAGACGCAGCAGTACGACCTGGCACTGGGCGCTTATGTGAAGCTCACCGAACTCGAGCCTCAGAACCCGGTGGCATATTCTGCCCGGGCCGGGGTCTACCTGACCATGCAGCGCTATGGCCAGGCCCTTTTGGACTATGATCGAGTGGTTGATTGGGCTCCCGACATGGTCGATGGCTACTGGGGCCGCGGTCTCGTGTACGCAGAACAGGAAGCCTATGCAGAGGCCATCGCCGAATTTGGAAAAGTCATCGAATTGGAACCTGACATTCCCCAGCCTTACAATGCCAGGGCCGAGATGTATTCCAACCGGGAACGTTACACGCAGGCGCAGAGGGACTACGAGAAAGCAGCGGAATTAGCGCGTCGCATGGGTGATGTCGAACAGGAATTGATTGCCCTGATGGGAAGGGTTTCGGTCCTTCACAGCAAAGAAGATTATGACGAATCGCTCACAACCCTGGAACGCGTTCTGGAATTGGATGCCACGAACGTCTGGGCACTCAACTTCAAGGGCTTTCTCTTGACCGATATTGCTGATTATGAGGGCGCAGCGCGCGCGTTAGGCCGAGCGGCTTCTCTTGATTCATCTGACAGCTGGACTTTCATCTCACTGGGATGGGCTTTAGAGAATCTTGGTGCCGATCAAGCCCGGGAAGCGCGGCAGGCTTATGAAAAGGCTATATCGTTGCAGGAGGACGATCTCTGGGCCCACAAAGGGCTTGGCAATGCGTATCGCCTGCTCGGCGAGGTGGAGGCGGCCGCAAATAAGTACAGCTATGTCATAGAGGAAGCGAAAAAAAGAGGCCTGGAGAGCGCTGACGACAAGTCGTTGATAGGGTGGTGCCATTACTGCCTGGGGCAGTATGAAAGTGCTATAAGACTATTTGAAGCGGCTCTTGCGCTCAATCCCACCATGCTTGCTACTTCGTTCGATCTGGGTCTTGCGTTGTTGTGTAATGAAAAGTTCATTCCTGCATTGAGGACTTACCAAGAAACCCTGGAGCGGCTGCAACAAAAACATGTGCTGAGACGTCGGGGATTGCTTTATGTGGCCCTGGATGATCTCAAAGAGGCTCTCATTGCACAACCATCGCTCAGGGAAACCAAAGAGGCTAAAGAGATTGTCACAAGCCTAAACAAGGCCTGGGATCAGGTAAGAAATACCACCCCGCCTCCATAGCAATCAGTTTATGGGTTCATCGCTACGATAGGGTGCGTAACGTGTGAACGGAAAATAATTGTTTTGCGTCGGCGTGTGGCCCTGGTAGCACGGCGGGGGCAATCG
>JASFTV010000020.1:0-19869 GCA_050050615.1 Desulfobacteraceae bacterium | reverse complement strand
TCTTGATTGATCTTGCGATCAGACGGATGTTTTTGGGCGTATTTGTCTTTACGTGTCATGGGAACTCCTAAATGGGAACTTGGAGTATTGGTGTCATGGCCCGCCCTGGCGCAACCTGCAATTGGGAGTTTGGTGTCTTTCGATCACTCTCAATTATATCCGACAGAACGGAGGCTTACTCACCTAGGTCTGGGCCAGGGAGTGATGGAGAAATGGAAGAGGTGGACAAGGACGAAAGCTCACGAACACTCCAGGAAGCCGACACTCCTGTTTATAGCCGTTTGCTCAGGGTGAATACGAATCCCTAATGACTGTCCAAAAATCAGATAATGTTATAGCTTATTTCCATGTATCATTTTTTGGTTTCAACTTCAACCGGAATCAAGGTTCCTTCCCAACTCAAGATTCAGAACTCAGGGGCCGGGTCTTCATCTTGACCTAAGAGGACCGATTTTATGTCTTGGTCGGAGGGTGACTTTTTTCTTCTGCTAAGACCATTGTATGTTTTGTATTAAGTAACTATCTTATAAAGGCGCCTTTGGCCAGAAGCCACAGGCAAAAGGGAAACATACAGAAGGGGGGGTTTTTATGGATCGAAAGGCGTTGATGATGTTGTTCAACAAGCACCCGAGGGTTGGCACGCTCAGCACTTCCAACAAAATGGGCGATGTGAATGTGGCTGTCTTCGGCTCACCGCGGATGGTTGATGAGAACACTGTTGTGATGGGCATCGGCAATAACCGATCGTTTCGAAACCTTGAGAGAAACCCTAAAGCGGTCTTTATTGTCATGGAACCGGGTGAGACCCCGGCGGATTGGAAAGGCGCACGCGTCTATCTGGAGGCTGTGGATATGGAAACGAGCGGTGAGTTCCACGAAGAGATCAAACGCAACCTTGCCAAACAGTGGGGACAAGAGCAGGCAGAGATGGTCCATGCCGCTATTCGGTTCAGGATTACGGAAGTGAGGCCTATCGTTGATAGGAGCTAGCTCGTCACAGAAATGGCTCTTTGCCTGAAATGGGGCGAAGGGCATAAAAACGCAAACTCAGCCTCTATAAGATCGCAAGATACCTTCTAGAACGCCTCCGGCGATGGCGAGCGCCTTTTCAGAAATCGTATAACAGAAGGCTTTCATTCCCCTAGGATCAATGTCGCCTATCTTGAGTCCCTTGGTGACGTTTATCCCCGGACGAATTAGACCCCTGAGAATACCATCTATTTTCGCTTGAACAGGTTGCTGGGCCACGCTTCCAATGAGATCTCCTTGGCTCACGAGATCGCCGATCTCTACAGCATTCTCCCATTTGCCATTGGCAGGCGCGCGGAGAACGCGGTCTTCGGTGATTCCTTGGACGGGGCCGGGGAGACCGGTATTGGGTTCTGCAGAACCTTTCTTTAGCAAACGGCCCAGGTTGTGCCCGCGATTCGTTTCCACCACAAAATGGGCATCCTTTCCGGCCTCGAAGCCGGGTCCCAGGGCAATGACGAGGGGGGCGTCATCTGCGGAGGTTCCCAGGTTTTTCTTGGCGAGGATGGCATCCAAGAGCACGTCAGGCCTTATGACATGCTTTGCTTCAGCCTTGGGATCTACAAGAACCGGGATATGCCCTTGATCCCAAACTTTGTAAACATCCTGCGCATCTCTGACAAGCAAGGCTTTCACCCCTTCCACCACGGCCTGCCCGTCATAAACAGCCTCACAAAAGGAGACCTTTCTTCTAACGGCCATGGGCTGATCAATTTCTGTGATGAAGAGTCTGAACCCACAATGATGAAGTCTCCAAGCGACCCCGGAGGCGAGGTCGCCCCCGCCACGAACGAGAACTTTGATGGCAGAGATTCCGATAGGAGTTTTCACTTTGGGGAAATCCTCCTTCAAGAAAGGCTTTGGGGCCCCTTTGAGGGCGAATCAAAGCCAGGTTCTCTGAGACTGTGCCGCAATCCCTTTTGGTCATTGCGAGCGAGCGAAGAGAACATAGCAATCTCCATGTTTTCAATGACTTATGAGATTGCCTCGGCCGCTCCCGCCTGCCTTAGCATTGCGGCAGGCAGGTCACTCGCTCTGAATGACATTACGACACAGTCTTTCTATGCCCTGGATCTTTTTACTGCTCTATCGGTTCTTCGCCCTTGGTATACAATGCTGTTTCCGCGAGCACCGCTTTCGCTTCTCTAGAGGCCTTGGTCAGGGTGTATTCGATGCCCTCTTTGATGAGTTGCTTCGTCTTCCCGATCAGCACCGGGTTCGTCGCATAGAGCATGGACTTGCTTGCAACACGATCCACGCTATAGGCGATACCCTCCTTAATGTCCTGCTTCACGGATAAGAGAAATATCCCCATCACCAGCAGGAGGATGAACCCCCATGTTCCTGCTTTGATGGCCTCCTGAACAAAAAGCCGCCCCAGACCGATCTCTTTTTCAGACATGGCATACCTCCCTTAAAATGGTCATTGGTCAACCAATGTTTACCAATTCGTAATCACGTTGACCCAGGCCAATTTTTTCCCCATATTCAAGTTGTATCGTCCAGTCCACCTTGGGATAAAGCGCTTTGAATTTATCCTCCCCGGGGCCCTGTTGGCTTGAGAGGCACGAGTTCTCCAGGGCACTCTGACCATTAACCAGATCGACAGAGGCTTGATCGATCGCTACCGGGTCGGTTGAGGCCACAATGCCCATGTCTTGAACAATGGGGGCATCGTTGTGGCCGTAACAATCACATGCGGGAGAAATGTGGGTCAGAAAATTCAGGAATGCAACCCTGCCCTTCTTACCCTTTAATACGGCGAACATGTATTCAACCATTTTTTTCTGGAAAAGGGGGATATCTACATTCCACTGAACTTGGATCGCCCTGTTAGAACATATGAGGATACATTCTCCGCAACCCACGCACTTTTTGGAATTAATCAGAGCTTTCTCATCCTCAAGGGTGATCGCTGATTGGGCGCAGTGCTCGACGCAGTCCCCGCATCCGATACATTTTTTCTTCCTGACCTTGGGTGACAAATCCGCATGTTGGGCCATTTTGCCTTGCCTGGAGGCGCATCCCATGCCCAGGTTCTTAATGGCTCCACCGAATCCCGATAACTCGTGACCTTTGAAATGGGCAATGCTGATGAGGGCGTCGGACTCAACGATTTCCTTACCAATGTAAGCACTTTTGAAAATTTCCTGATTGATTTTGACTGGGGTGGAGGAGGCCCCTCTCATACCATCTGCAATGATAATGGGTGCATTCACCACGGCATAGGCGAAGCCGTTCTCTATGGCCGTCGTGATGTGGGAGACGCTGTCACCCCTGGCACCAGCGTAGAGGGTGTTGGAATCAGTCAAGAAAGGCGAACCCTCGAATGACCTCACGCGCGCCACGATCTGCCGTATAAAACTGGGCCTTATATAGGCGGTGTTTCCTTTTTCGCCGAAGTGCAGCTTGATCGCGACCAGACCACGTGGCGGGACGATCTCTTTCAACTCTACCATGTCCGTCAGCCTGATGATCTTGTCGAGTAAATTCTCCTTGGCAGAGGCTCTTAGGTCTGCAAAATAGACTTTGCTCGTGGGCATGATTATCTCCTTTCATCAAACGCTCCTTTGAATTTCTCTAAGTAGCTGCCGATATTAAACATTGCGATTTCAGCTGTCAATAAGGGGCGAAATAAGACTGTATTTTTCCGTTGACAAACAAAAGGATCTTTGATTATTAACGTGGTGAAATTCCAGGTTTTAATGATCCATCTGTCGTAAGGCAGGGGCTCGTTAGATTTCCACCAAGATGACCCTTTTGTACCTAGATAAGACAGGAATACGATGAAAAGAACACTTGTTTCCGGCTTTTTCTTTCTTCTTGCCTCTTCTTTGATAGTGGCCAACCCGCCGGGGGGCGCTTGGGCTGAGGAGGCCAAGAGGATTTTAAGCATCGAAGCCTTTGATATGCTCAATACGGTTCCGGATACCTATCTGATTGATGTCAGGACCAGGGCAGAATATCAATTTGTCGGGCACCCATTCAAGGCCTACCTCTTCCCATACATGTTTCTGACCTACAATTTCGTTAAAGGGGAAGAAGAATCGGGTTATCAGCTGAGTGCAAAGAACAAGGCGTTCGTGGAGGAGATCAGCAAGGTGTTCAAGAAGACCGACAATTTGCTTATTATTTGCAGGGATGGAACAAGAAGCGCCCTGGCTGCCAAGGATCTCGTCGAGGCAGAATTTAAGAATGTCTTTGATGTGTTTGATGGGTTTGAAGGGTCCGAGTTTCCGACCTTTGAGGATGCCAATCGAGACAAATTTTATCGGCAGCTTGCAAAAAGAAACAAGATTTTCGGGTTTGGACATCGACGTCATTATGGTTGGCAGTGGTGGGGTCTCCCCTGGACTTATGAAATCGATCCCAAATACATCTACCCCCCTGACTTAAGGCCACCCAAGAAATGACCTCCTCTGGCAGTCGTGTCAAAAGAATGCTTTAGTCGTTTTGGAGAACATCTATGGAATCAGAAGAGCTTGTTAAACTGATGGAAGAGGTGGATGCCAAAGGCATTGGCTGGGAGAAGGTGGAGGAAGAGGTCAAGACTCCCTATGCTCTCCTAAAACTTTATGCCAATTCGGGCCCGGTGCCTGTAACCATCATTGGTAAGTTGAAGAAGTTCCTAGAAGGGCAGTCTTAATCGGTCTAGGTCATCACCTGACGTCAACAGCGATGAGGCCAATGATGGATAGACCCAGAAGGGTCTTACCATCTAGAACCAGGCCTTGTCTGATCATTCCCCTGAGCCTCTCAAGACTCAACCTCTCAACAGAAGAGATCTCCCTTTCATCGATGCTTGCATTGATTTTTCTGAGATTATGGCCAGAGTAAATATGAATCAATTCATTGGAATATCCTATGGCTGGCGCATAGGTGTAGATGAGCCTTATTTCATCTGCCTCATAGCCCGTTTCTTCAAGGAGTTCTCTCTTAACACAAGCCTCGGCGGTTTCACCCGGGTCCATCTTTCCTGCCGGTATTTCGAGCGTTTCACGTCCGAGGGCGTATCTGAACTGACGCACCATGACGATTTCATGCTCAGAAATAAAGGGAATAATGGCCGCCGCCTCAGGGTGATCAATCTTTATCCTCTGTCCGACCCTTCCGTTTTTCAGCAGGACTTCATCAAGATGTACTGAAAAACCGTGGGACGTGAGGCTCCCGACGGTTCGAATTTTTTTCTCCATAGCTGCAGAGCACCTTTTGACCGATGATCACTTCAAGTTCTTTTATCATTTCATCGCAAGGGGAAACCCTGTAACGATGATGGGCCGCAACAAGGTATTGCTCGTCTTGGCCGGTATTCACTCTGAACACGACAGAGGATTCTCCCGGATACCTGAAGATGATATCTTTGATCTCTTCCAAATTATCCCTTGAGATGATTTCTTGGGGCAGGGTCACCTCAATGATCCTGATAGCGCTTTGTCTTACGTTTTCAAGGGAATTGATTTCTTGGGAAATAATCTTTGCGGTACTATCATCGATCTCTGCTGTACCAGTGATCAGCAAAGGCTCGTCGCTTTTAAGAAAGGTCGAGTAATTGTTGAAAACATCTGGAAATAGGATGACTTCAACGGAGCCCGTTTGATCTTCAAGGGAGAGGACCGCCATCTTCTCCCCGCGCTTGGTTCTTTTTATCCTCAGATTTTCGACAACGCCTGCTACCCTTACCGTTGCCCTGTCGCTTAGGTTCATAAGATCCTGAATAGTGCAGGTGGCGAAGTATTCAACTTCGGTCTTAAACCGATCAAGTGGATGGCCCGTGATATAGAAGCCTAATGACTCCTTCTCTTTCCTTAATTTCTCTTGCTCATCCCACTCCTCGAGATCTGGTAGCTCGAGCAGCCCATTGGTTGCCGAGGTATCACCATCTAAACAGGTAAACATATTCAACTGATTCGGGTCCTGACTTGCACCACAGAACCTGATGACTTCATCAACGCAAGCAAAAAGCTTTGCCCTTTCAATACCCGTGAAATCAAAAGCCCCACACTGAATGAAACCTTCGAGTACGCGGCGGTTCACCTTGGAACCATCTACCCTCCTGCAAAAGTCCAACAGATCCTTAAAGGGTCCCCCACTGTTTCTATCTTCGATGACGGATTCCACGGCCTTCAGCCCCACATTCTTGACGGCTGCCAGGCCAAAGCGAATACCGCCTTCGACCACAGCAAAATCGGGTTGGCTTTCATTGAGATCGGGAGGCAAGATCTGGATAGCCATCTCGCGACATTCAGCAATATTTTTGATAGTCTTATCCTGATTTCCCATATCCTGAGTGAGCAAGGCAGCCATAAACTGAACAGGATAATGGGCTTTCAGGTATGCGGTTTGATAGGCGATCATGGCATAGGCGGCCGAATGGGATTTGTTAAAGCCGTAACCGCCGAACTTTTCTATGAGCATGAAAAGTTTCTGGGCCGTCTTCTGATCGACACCGTTTTCACTGGCGCCTTCAATGAACCGCTCCCTATGTCTGGCCATGACCTCGGGTTTCTTTTTCCCGATAGCCTTTCTGAGTTCATCTGCCTCTGCCAAGCTATATTTGGCAAGGATTTGGGCGATCTTCATAACTTGTTCCTGGTATAGAATTACGCCGTAGGTCTCTTTCAGGATGGGTTCAAGCTGAGAAAGGAGATAGTTAATCTTAGTTTTTCCATGTTTGCCCGCGATAAATTCTTCAACCATGTTGCTACCCAGAGGGCCCGGCCTGTAAAGGGCGACCAGGGCGATCATGTCTTCGAAGACCTCGGGTCTGAGCCTCCTCAGGACCTCTTTCATGCCGGAACTCTCCAGCTGAAAGACACCCGTTGTTTTCCCTTCGCTGCAGAGGTGGTAGGTTACTTCATCATCCAGGGGTATGTTTTCGATATCAATCTTGCAGCCCGTCGTTTTCTCAATCCGAGCCAGGGTTTGTTTTATGACAGTAAGGGTTTTGAGGCCGAGAAAGTCGAATTTGATGAGTCCCAGTTTCTCGATTTGATCCATGGTGAATTGGGTCATCACTTCATCGTTGGTTCCCTTGAAAAGAGGCAAATATTCCACAAGGGGTCTGTCTGAGATGACCACTCCTGATGCATGGGTTGAGGCGTGTCTGGACAGGCCTTCAAGGGATCGAGCAATCTTTAAAAGCTTTTTGTGATTCTCATCCCCCTGTTCCATTTTTCTCAATTCAGGTTCATCCTCCATGGCCTGTTGCAAGCTGACGTTCGGGCCACCAGGGACCAATTTGGCAATCCTGTCTACCTCACCATAGGGCATTCCCAGGACACGGCCCACATCCCTTATAACAGCCCTCGCCTTCATGGTCCCGAAGGTAATAATTTGCCCCACGTTTTCTCGTCCGTATTTCTCCGCCACGTATCTGATCACGTCGTCCCTGCCGTTCATGCAGAAGTCGATGTCGATATCAGGCATACTGATGCGATGAGGGTTCAGAAACCTTTCGAATAGTAGACCGTATTTGATGGGGTTTATGTTGGTTATGTTGAGGCAGTACGCGACGAGCGAGCCGGCTGCTGATCCGCGTCCGGGACCAACAGGAATATCAGAGCGGCGAGCATGATCGATAAAGTCGGCTACGATCAAAAAATAGCCCGCAAAACCCATTCTTGTGATGGTATCAAGTTCAAATTCGAGCCTGTCATTATATTCCTTTATCACATCTGGTGACAGGGCCCCCCATGCCCCCTGTTGCTGAGTAAGCCTTCTTTGAAGCCCCTTTCGAGCGTCGTCTGCAAGGATGTCCTCTAAACTCCGTTTATTGCCAGGTACCCGGAATAAGGGGTATTTATAGTGACCGAATTGCATTTCATACTGGCAGCGGTTTGCGATTTCAACAGTATTATCAAGGGCTTCAACATAATCTGGACTGCCGAGAGCCGATTCCATTTGTTCTCGAGATTTAAAGAAAAATTCATCGGCTGAAAACTTTAAGCGTTTCGGATCATCAATAGACTTGCCTGTCTGGATACAGAGAAGGGCGTCATGTGCCTGTGCATCCTTTTTGTTAAGATAGTGGCAGTCATTTGTGGCCACGAGAGGAATGGAGAGTTCATGCGCGAGCTCCTTGAGCATGCCATTAACCTTGACCTGTTCAGGAAGGGTGTTCGCCTGCACCTCAAGATAGAAACGGTCCTTGTCAAAGATGGATGCGAGCTCTTTCGCCTTTTCTTTTGCTTGTTTGATTCGCCCAGCATTAATGAGATAGGGGACGTGCCCTTTCAGGCAGGCTGAAAGGGCGATAAGACCAGCGTTACATTCTCTAAGTATCTCCATGTCGACTCGGGGATGATAGTAGAAGCCTTCGAGGTGGCCCGACGTGACCAAGCGGCTCAAATTCTTGTACCCCTCGCTATTCATCACAAGGAGCATGAGATGATAGGCGTTTGGGCTTCCGTCGGGGGAGGGCGTCCGTTCTTGTCGACGGCCGGGTGCGACATACACTTCGCAGCCCAGGATAGGTTTGATGTCTGTTTGCGCGGCCTGCTTGAAGAGTTGAACAGCGCCGAAAATATTGCCATGGTCTGTGATGGCAACGGCACCCATTTCGAGGTTGCGGGTCTTGCTTAATAATTGGTTGATCCTGATGGTGCCATCCAGAAGGCTGAATTCGGTATGGACGTGGAGGTGGACAAAGGGTGAATGGCTACTCACGGTTACCTCATCTCTCCTTTTTTTCCTTGTTGTAAGGTTTGCGGCATGTATGATACGTTAAAGGACGGTTGGCATCAAGTCTATATTTAGGTTAACATCATATCCTTTCAACAAACTCGGCTGCATCAACTTTAAAAACACTCTTTACAGATACTTAGCGCCGTCTTATCCCTTGTTGGAATATTCGAACAACGGAATATAGGGTGTCTATTTCAGCCTATTGAAAAATACGACAGTTCATGGGATGAATAAATCCTGGACCCAGAAAATCAGTAGGGCGTTTGGCATTCAAAAGGTTTACCAAGACGGAGATTTCCTTTATATCTTGGCCTGTTGAACATTTTGCCAACTTTTCATTCGCACTCAGGGAGGCCGCAGCGAAAGTACGGATGCCTCCGACAGCATTTCAAGTGACATCTCGAAAGGATATCGTCAGCCCATCATAAAATAAGACCTGGATCAACTACATATTGTACCACTCAAGTCACAGAGGTCATTGGGTTTTGACCATTTATTCCATGGGAGTGTCAGAAAAAATGACATTACAGTGCCACTGAATCCAAAGGGTTATAGAGTCGACAAAACTTCCTTATTTCTGTATCAGCGGTTCTTATGATGAGCAAGGAACAAGAGCACAGGGAAAAAAGGCTGGAAAAACTCAAGGCTGAAAATGCGGACCTCAGGAGAAGGCTAGCCTCGATCAAAAAGGAAAACAGCGAACTCCAGAAATCCCGAAAGAGCAAGAACAGCCTTTTCGATGCGCTTCCTGGGGGCATTGTCGTGGTCCAACAAAGAAAAATCATTGACGTCAACAAGACGACACTGGATCTGTTTGGCTATACAGTGGAAGAGGTTCTAGGGCGCGATTTTCTGGACTTTTTCCCCCGGAAGCTGAAACCATTCATGAGAAGTCTGTACAACAAAAGGGTTTCAGGGAAATACACCCCTGAGAGTTACGAGACTCATGTAATCAAAAAAAATGGGGAAACCTTAAGTTGTGATCTAACCATCAAAAAGGTCCGTATCAATGGTCGAATCGCTTTTCTGTTAAGACTGACGCAGCTTGAACAAAGGAAAAAGAGGGAGAATGAGCTTACCCAATCCAAGAAGATGGAGGCTCTTAACACCATGGCTTCGGGATTGACAAATAAACTCAGCCAGCCTGTTAGGCTAATTACCGAGAATACCAAACGAATCAGAGAGGTCAAGGATCCCGAAAATGATGCTCTGATGGAAGGCCTCAATAAAATAGAAGATGCAGCAAATCAAATCATGGAAACGGCCCGAAACCTGGGCAGCCTCTCAAGGGACAAGCATGATCAATCCGAGTTGGCTCTTTTTGATCTAAAAGAGATTGTTAAAGAGGCTATTGCGCTGACCAGCCAGAGATTCAAGGAGGAGGCCGAAAAGCAAGGTGTGAAGGTTAATCTCAGGACCTATTTGAGATCTGTGTCCCCTGTTGAGGGAAACCCAAAGGAGATACAAGATGTGATTATCCATGTGATTCTGAATGCGGTGGAGGCGATGCCCAAGGGAGGGGATTTGTATTTAAGCACAGAGGAAAATGCTGGCTTCGCCCATATTTATATACAAGATAGCGGCGTCGGCATTTCTGAACAAATCGAGGACAGAATCCTGGATCCATTTTTCTCCACCAAGGCCGCAGACAGCATGGGTCTCGGGCTGAGTCTATGTTCCGCCATCGTTAAAAGGCATCATGGAACCGTTGAAATAGTCAGCAAAGAAGACCAGGGGACTATCATCACCATGAGATTACCCCTGGCCAGCAAAGAGAAAAGATCCAAGGTTAGACCTGTCAAAAGGAAGATAAAACACGCTCGCATCCTCATCATTGAGGATGACGACGTGATCAGGGAGATCCTGTCACAACTCCTGGGAAGCAAGGGATATAAAGTCGCTACAGCAGTCAGCGCCCTTGAAGGACTGAACCAACTAAAAAGAAGAACCTTTGATATGGTGATCGTGGGTAGCGTAACACCCGAGGTCAACGGGCAGGCGCTTGCCAGGAAGATCAAAAAGTCAAACAAGGCCTTGCCTCTTGCTTTGATCATGGAACGTGAAGGGATAGAGAAGATTGAGTCCGCAAAGAAACAGGTCGCTGACCTGATCATCAGCAAACCCATAGATATGAACCAGGTGGTGAATCGGATTTCAGAGGCACTCAATACTGTTAAAAATAAATCAAAGACACGCTTCTAAACGAGCTAAATGCCTGTATTTGCAAGACGCCCCTGACCCTGCGAAACCAGTAAACCAGCAGTGTCCGGTTAGAATTTTGCTAATACTAGTCGACACTGGCGTTGCAGTCCGAGGGGCTCTCTTTTCAAAAACGAAGGGTTTCCAGGAAGGGGTATGCAAAATTCTAACCGGACACGGCTGCCAGTAAACTGTTCTTGGACAAGAATGAGAGGCACGAATGACGAACGGGTAGTACCGATGAAAAGCTAACCCCTCTCTTTGAGAGGTGATGACCCGGAGGTGACCTATCCTCTTGGATTAGGCGCCTGATATAAGTCGGTCAAAGTTGTTCAGTGTAAGCATTTGAAAACTTGAGCCTCTTTGTTAAGATAACAACATGGATGACCGTCGAAAGCCTTTGGCTGACCGGATAAGGCCAAAGAGAATTGAGGACATGTTGGGTCAGGATCACCTTCTTGGCCCCGGTTCTGTCCTGTCGAGGGCCCTCCGGTCAGGGCATATCTTTTCCGTGATCTTTTGGGGACCCCCAGGTTCGGGCAAGACCACTCTAGCCAAGCTCATAGCCCAATATACAAAAAATCCTTTTCAATCCTTCTCTGCAGTGACCTCCGGGGTTAAAGATCTCAGGCAGGTCATCAGTGGGGCTGAAGGGGCTTACAAGCTCTCCGGAAGACCGACCATTCTCTTCGTGGATGAAATCCACAGGTTTAACAAGGCCCAGCAGGATGCCTTCTTGCCTTACGTGGAAAGCGGCCTCATTGTTCTTGTAGGCGCTACCACACAAAATCCCTCCTTCGAGATCATACCACCCCTGCTCTCACGGGCTAGAGTCATGCTTCTACATCCCCTTGAGAAAGATGACCTGCGGAAGATCCTGAAACGGGCCATAGGGGACGAGGAAGGAGGTTTGGGAAACCTGGACATTGAAGTTCTGCCTGAGGCCTTGGAATACCTTATCGATGTTTCATCAGGAGATGCCCGTGTGGCTCTGAACAATCTGGAAATCGCCGCTTACTACGTTATGGAAGGGCCGAAGAGTCGAAAGGTTGTGGACCTAAAGAGTGTAGAAGAAATACTCGACAGGAAAGCGCTTCCCTACGACAAAGATGGTGAAGAACACTATAACCTGATCTCGGCCTTCCATAAGAGCCTGCGGGGGAGTGATACGCAAGCTTCCATTTACTGGCTCTATCGGATGCTCATGGCCGGTGAAGATCCTCTTTTCATATGCAGGAGGATGATCCGCTTTGCATCCGAAGATATCGGCCTCGCCGACCCGAATGCGCTGCAAGTGGCCCTTTCCGCCTTTGAGGCATGGCAGAAGGTGGGGCCCCCTGAGGCTGAACTTGCCTTGGCAGAGGCAGCCGTCTATCTGGCCTCGGCACCCAAAAGCAATGCCCTTTATCTGGCAGAAAGAGCTGTCAAGGCAGAGATTGAGGCTTCCGGAGCGCGGCCTGTTCCCCTTCATATCAGAAACGCCCCGACAAGACTTATGAAAGAGCTTGGCTACAGCCGGGGCTATCTTTACCCCCATAACTATCCCGGTGGTTGGGTAGAACAGACATACATGCCCGAGACGATCAAAGATCGCGCTTTTTACAAGCCTACGGAACGGGGGCTCGAGAAAAAGATCCGGGAAAGGATGGCCATGTTAAAGAACAAGAAAGAATAAGGGAGACCATTACCACGCATCGTAGGCGGGTCCCTCCAAAGGTGGTTCTGGGGGTTCCGGTTTTGTCGGTTCTATTTGCTCGATCTTTTTGCCTGTCTCCTGCTGCGTGGTATCGGTTTGGGTATCAATGATATCAGATATCTTCTTTTCATCCGGGTCTTTTGTACCACCCATAGGAATTTCCTCTTCGGGTTTTTTCTCCTTTTCCTTCACGTCCGTATCTTTGTTGAATTGATCAACATATTCATCCGGTGTGGGCATCACATCCCCGGTTTCGCCCTTGTACATCTCTCCGGGCCCCACGACCTTTTTTCCTTCCTCGTCTTCCACTTCGATGAATCCATCCTCAGAGTGACAGTCCGTATAAGTCTTGCCACCCCCACCCGGGTCTGCCTTAGCCAGGTAGATGGCAATCCCTCTGCCGCTATCTGCCACGGTTATGCCCGCCTGAGAGCTCTTTTGGTCTTCTATGCGATAGACATGGACGCCGAACTTCGTTCCCCTGACGCCGACGACTGCTGTAGGCGTCTTCAGGCGGATATTTCTCTCCCTGTAGTTGAAGAGACGAAATGCGTAGAATCTGACCTTCCCCTTCAACATGCTGAAAAAGGAACGCTTTCTTCTTTTCTTTCTTTGATCCTGAAAGCTTTCAACACTGAATTCCGTATCTTCGCCCATGTTCACCAGGTCCTCATCGAAAAACCTGATACGGCAACGGGAGCCAGCCAGGGTGTTAAGAGAGTCTTTCTCATAGATGGTGTCCCCCGGTCTGCCGAAATAGGTTTCCATCGTACCCAGGTGAATGACGACCACATGACCTCTAAGTGCTTGAATGACACCGACTTTCTTGGATGAAGAAGGTACAAAATAATCCTTGATCTCCAGCCCCCGAAGGCTCCTAGGCAAAACTCCGCCGGGCACCGCAGCGCCTCTGTCTACCTGGGCCGGCAGGCTTGTAACAAATAAAGGGAAAACGATGAGCAAAACAGGAAACAAGCCTATGGAGGTTGTTCTCAGCTTTTTCATTTCGACTCCTCCTTTTTTTCTAGAAAGCGGACCGCCTCGGAGACATCCCCGTGGACGTGAATTTCCACCCTGCGATTCAATCTTCAGCCTCCGGCCGTGTCATTGGATGCGACCGGATTGGCCTCACCGTGACCTTCAGCAGTCACCCGCTCCGCTTTTACATAGTATTTCTCCATCAAGAAACTCAAGGGGCGAAACCCATGCATTCTCTGAAGCGAGATCATGGCCGTTAGGGGCAGCAAGAAGCAAGATCGGCATGCAGGGAATCAACATGAAGCATTTGTTCATGGCGACGAACTCCAAAATTGGGTTTCACTAAGCGACGTTCCTAGAACTTAACACCTACAGTGAAACCATAAATGTTCTTATCATAATCATAGAGATCGGTATTGGATCGGTTATCGATAAAGTTATAGTAAAGTGAAGCGAAGTAATGCTTGACAAAGTTCCTGCTTAAGACGACATAGAAATTCTTTCTTTTATCCGTCCTGAGATGGTCCGCTGGCCACAGAGGAATCGCGGTGGCATACTCTTTTCTGGTAAATTTGAAACGGGCATAGAACTCCATGTTCCAGGTGGTGATGTTGAAGTGTGTGAGGTAAGCGACGCTTGCATTGACGGCATCATACGTCCATCTTTGGTTTTTGGCGTTTACATTTTCATCTGAGACATAGAAGGATAGGAGATCGTTTCGATTGTTAAAGTAGAAATTCGGGTTGATCTCCCAGATGCGGCTTATGTTATCCTCGCCAGTGCGTTCCTCATCATAGGCGGCGCGTATGTATGAGAAGGACCCCTTGAGGCTAAAGTTAGGCGTAAGAAAGTACTCATAGCTCGGGCTGATGTCAAAGCTGTCATATAGGGGATCGTGTTCATAGGTATTGCTTGCATATCCCACAGGCAATTTAAGGACGTGCCTGCCGCCGACCCACCATGGACCTGTGGTGATCCGCCATTGCGTATAGTCAAACTCGTGATATTCCAGATTGTGGGTCTGGTAAAAGGAGCCCGTTGTATTCCACATGCATCCCCTGGGTTCCCCTACATCATAGAGCGCATTTCCGAGAAGGTTGTTCACCACCACCCAGTCATACAGGGCCCGTTCTCTTGCCGGGATAGGCCCGATGGTCCCCAATCCTTCAGGGATGACGATGAATGCTTCATCCGGCCCCGCACTCACATTGCTGTCCCTCTGAATCCCGAGTGAGACACGAAGGTTGGCAAAAAGTCGCTTGGTCTTTGCCTCGATGGCCGCCAGAAGTTTTTCGATGTTGGCCTTCACTGGATCCGGCGGTTTTGCCTCAAGAACTCGCTCCAGTTCCTGCCGGGCCTCCTTGTATTTTCCCAATCCATAGTAAACCGTTGCCAGCTCCACCCTTACCTTGTGGAGATTGGGATCGATATCCAGTATTTCTTTGAATTTATTGATGGAGAGCTCAGCCTCTCCGGCTTTCGCAGCACAGGTCGCAAACCAGAACATGATATCCATGGTCTCCACGATCTCCACGATTTCTCTGAAAATAGGAAGGGCTCTCGCATATTCTCTGTCATAGAAGAGGGTCAAGGCCTCAGCCAGCTTCTTGTCGAGCTCATCCACCTCTTCAGGCGTCATTGTCCTTAGCTTTTCAAAAGCCTTCTTGTCGAAGGCCTCCACATGGGGGCTTTTTCCAAGTAAACTCGTCCCCTCAGTTTGTCCAAATGTCGTGGATGAGAGCAACATTAGGGATATGATAGGGATGAATAGAACTGCCGCTTTTGGTACACTTAAAGATTTCATGGGACCTCCACAGCAGGCATATATGGTTTTATTAAAGGGGTGGGAAGAGCCTGTCCCGTAACCTCCGAAAGCCTCTTTTGGTCATTCTGAGCCCGTTGCATTGTTCCGGGTCATCCCAGCGAAGACTCTCATGTGTCCGACTCCTTATACATTCGACATTCTTCGGCTGACGACTCAGAGTGACTTTGTCCCAAAGGGTACAAACAGACCTCTATCGTTTCCATTTGAGGGGGTGAATTATCAGAGTGAGCGAAATATGGGGCCATTTAATATGACAATGCCCCTATTGTCAAGCGAAAGCTGCACGGATAAAGGGATTTCATGTCGTCGAATGGCGTCAGGCACGGAGGTAAAGGACAAACGGAGAGAGGTAGCCTCTCTTAAGGCCAGGGACGCAGTTCTCGGGCGACGATTCTAGGAGCGTTTCTCCTTCAATTCAGCGAGGAGCTCGCTGGAGGGAAGAACCCTTAAGAGAGGATATAAAGCGCTTCGTCGATAGATGTCCAGTGTCTGTTCATGGATCTTTGTTGAGGATGCCGCAGTACAGTCTTCCAGTATGACGGCCCTAAAATCACAACAAATCGCGTCTAGAGCCGTGGTCAAAACACAGAAATTGGTGGTTATCCCTGCCACGGCACAGAGGGTTACCCCCCTTTGTTTCAACCATGGGTCTAAACCCGTCCTGAAAAAGGCGGAAAACCTGGGCTTTGGGAGCCAGAGATCTTCATCTTTTCGGTCAAGTTCATGAATAACTTCTGCACCTTTCGTCCCTTGCAAAGAATGAGGTTTCATCCTTCCTGTGAAAATAAAATCTTCCCTCTTAAACGCGTCCGTCGCAAAGACGACAGACCATCCCTCCTTTCTAAAAGCCTTGGTCAATTTGTTTATAGGTTCTATAATTTGCTTACCGAAGGCCGTGATGGGAAGGTTCTTCCTTTCATCAAAGTTGTCTTTGACCATGTCTATAATCAGTAGCGACGGGGTTTCAGTCGTTGACATATTCATAGCAGCCCTCCCTCATGAGTGTTGGCCCTGATAGGGCTGAAATTCATCATCAACAGTGAACGCCAAAACAAAAAAGTCATTGAATAAGAATACACAGTGTTACCCGGAGTGTCGCTCCCAGAACGAATTAAGTATTTGCTAACAGTTCAGCTCTATGAAACTTCCCTCGGTATTGGCCATGGGTGTCTCTTTTGAAAAACGAAGGGCATCGGGGAACAGTTATGCAAAAAGGGGTAGCAAAGGCGGGCGGAGGACCTGATCAGTCGATTCCATACATCACCTTGCATGGATGCTCCCAGGAGGCTCTCCGCCCTGCCTGTCCCGCCCCTGCGGGGCCTAACCCCTGGCCTTACGCTGGTTACCGGGCAGCGACTTTTCGTTTTTGAAAAGAGACCCCCATGGCCAATACTATCACCGAGCTGTTTCATAAGACTAAAATGTTGCAGTAGGTCAAAGAAAGAAAAATGACTTTTCTATCGACATTTTTCATGAATGATTCGGGCTAAGTGGACCTTTCACCTCGCATCTCACGCACCCGATGGATGATCAAACCGGCAGCCTCCTCGATCTGATCCATCGTGTTGCTCCGTCCTACAGTCAAACGCAGGGCCCCCATACCCACCTCCGGTGGGACAGCCATGGCAGAAAGGACATGGGATAGCGTGACCGACCTGTCATGGCACGCCGCCCCTGTGGAAGCCATCAGGGTGGGCAGCCCTTCAAGGATCCTAGGGCCTTCAAGGCCGGATACGGAAAGATTGAGCGTGTTGGGGAGTCTATACTCAGGGTGTCCGTTTAGGACCAAGTCATCCAGGCCATCGAACAACAGGACCTGCAGTCGATCCCTCATGGCTTTCATGCTATGAAGGTCCTCATGAAGGCTTTCACGGGCCACCTTGCAGGCGACACCGAGGCCGGTAACGAGGATGGTATTCTCCGTCCCCGCCCTCTTTCCAATTTCTTGGCCCGCGCCGTGGACGAGCGGCGTTAGGTTTCGGCCTTCTCTGATAAAGAGGGCTCCCACACCCTTTGGTCCATAGAGCTTGTGTCCAGCCACGCTCAGAAAATCGATACCCAGCTCATGGACATCAAGGGGTATTTTTCCGACGGCTTGAGCCGCATCTGTGTGAACGGGGATGTCATGTTCCTTGGCTATCTTTGAGATCTCCTTTATGGGCTCTAGAGTTCCTGTTTCGTTATTGGCAAGCATGATGGAGATGAGCGCGGTTTTCGGTTGGATCGCCTTTTGAAGATCTTCGGGGTCCACTTGACCGTAAAGATCCACCGGGAGAATGGTCACATGAACGCCCAGTTCCATGAGAAATAGGATGGGATTCAGGATAGCAGGGTGCTCAATGGCAGAGGTGATGATGTGAAAGTCTTGCGGTCTTTTGAAGTCAATGATACCTTTAAGGACCATATTGTTGGATTCACTGCCCCCCGAGGTAAAGATAATCTCTTGGCTTGAACACCCCAGGATTCGTGCCACATCCTGTCTTGACTGTTCAAGCACTTCTTTAGCCTTTACTCCCAAGGGGTAAGGACTGGAGGGGTTGCCAAATTCTCCGTCAATGATCGCCTTCATCGCCTTTGCCGCCGCTGGATCCACCGGGGTTGTTGCATTATGGTCTAGGTAAATAAGATGGCCTTTCTCCAATGCCATATCTTGTCTCCGTTCTCGAGGTTTTCGGTTTGATTCAAGTGCGTGATAAGGTAAGAAGTCGGCCAGGTGCTCAGGCATCCAGCTCCTTTGGTGACTTGTAGAACATATTTTGTCAATTGACAACAACTACTATTGATGCTAGATATATTGCTCAATTATTTGATGAAAATAGGTAACTTATAGGTATGTTTGTCATTCTCAATCCAGCACAAAATAGGTAAAGGAGAGGGCTGATGGCAGGCGATAAGAGTAAGAACTTTGTCCTCTGGTTCAACGAGGTCGGCATAGAGGATATCCCCATGGTTGGCGGCAAAAACGCGTCTCTGGGTGAGATGCATCGAAAGCTGCACGACCAGGGAATCAATATTCCCAATGGCTTTGCGATCACCGCCTACGCCTATCGCTACTTTCTGAAGTATGCGGGGATTGAGGAAGAGATCAAGAAGATTCTCAAAGATCTCGAGACCAGAGACCTCTACAGGCTGATGAGAAAGGGGAGAGAGGTGCGTGATATCATAAGGCATGCCGAATTTCCGCCAGATTTGACCCAGGCTATCTACGTCGCCTATGACAAGCTGGGAGAGGAATTTGGCCTGGGAGGGCTCGACAGCCTGGACGTGGCTATTCGTTCCTCTGCCACAGCCGAGGATTTGCCCGACGCATCTTTCGCGGGTCAGCAGGACACCTTCCTGAATGTCAGGGGTAAAATGGGTGTTCTGGATGCCTGCAAAAAATGCTTTGCCAGCCTTTTCACAAACCGGGCCATCTCCTATCGTCATGACAAAGGCTTTGACCAGTTTGAAGTCTCTCTTTCCATCGCCGTCCAAAAGATGGTTCGGAGTGATTCAGCCTATTCCGGGGTCCTGTTTTCCATAGATACGGAGACTGGATTTAAGGACGCGGTCTTTATTACGGCCGGTTATGGTCTGGGCGAGAACGTGGTTCAAGGAGCGGTCAACCCGGATGAGTACTATGTGTTTAAGCCAACCTTGAAACAGGGCAAACGGGCGATCATCAGCCGTAAAGTGGGGGACAGGGATATAAAAATGGTCTATTCACTGGAGGATGACGCCACAGTCAAAAATGTGGCTACCACCCTCACCGAGAGGCACCGGTATATTCTGGATGACGATGAAATCCTCAAGCTTGCTGAATGGGCCTGCATCATAGAAGACCACTACAGCAAGGAGGCGGGATACTTTAGGCCGATGGATATTGAATGGGCCAAGGATGGAGACGGAGAAACGGTGGGAACGGGGGAGCTCTTCATCGTACAGGCTCGGCCGGAAACCATTCATTCCCAAAAGAGCGCCAATACCTATGAAAACTACCAACTCCTTGAGAAGGGAGAAGTTTTAGTGAGCGGTACGGCCGTCGGTACCAAGGTGGGTCAGGGCGTGGCCAACGTCATCGAGACGTCGGCCGAGATAGGGAAATTTGAAGAGGGTGATGTCCTCGTCACCAGCATGACGGACCCGGATTGGGAACCGATCATGAAGATCGCTTCGGCCATTGTCACCAACAAAGGGGGGCGGACGTGCCACGCAGCGATCGTCTCTCGCGAGCTTGGTATTCCATGCGTCATCGGTACTGGAAATGCCGATGAAGTCATTAAGACAGGGCAGAAGATCACGGTTTCCTGCTGTGAGGGAGAGAACGGTAATGTCTATGCCGGGTTGTTGAAGTACACTGTGGAAACCATGAATCCGGATGAAATACCAAAAACCAAGACCAAGATCATGATGAATGTGGGCATACCGGAGAAAGCTTTCACCCAGGGCATGATACCCAATGATGGGGTGGGTCTTGCCA
>JASFTV010000019.1:0-19925 GCA_050050615.1 Desulfobacteraceae bacterium | reverse complement strand
CCTTTGATCGCTTTATCAGAGAGCAAGGATTCCTTTATAGCATCAAAGCCGTGTTCGGCCGTGTATTTGAGGTCATTTCCAGCACAAAAAGCTTTATCTCCCGCCCCGGTGTAAATGGCGACCCAAGCATCCGGATCTTCTTCAAAAACATCAAAAGCTTTTGATAACTCCAAATTCGCCGGTGGGTGCAGGGCATTCATAGCCTCTGGGCGGTTAATGGTGATATAAAGCAAATGTCTCTTCTTTTCGTATCTGATGAATTCGTAGCTCATGTAGGCCTCCCTAATTCATTTTTTTTGAAGGGGGTGGACACAAGAAGGGGCAAAGGTTAGGCTCTTTGATAAAAAGGATTGGAATACAAATGGCTTTGCTGCTTTTGAGGCCATGAACTGGAGTACAGGGCGGTACCCTGGGTGTGGCCAACTGTCCGCTCAAAAGATTGGTAATGTTATGGTCGATTTTATCGCAAGGGGTCTGGCCAAGAATTAATGATGAATCCTCAGCCCCTTTTTCCATAGTAAAATTCAAGAATTTCTCAGATTTTCCCATATAACTTTCGAGCAATCATCACGCGTTGTATCTCCGAAGTCCCTGCACCGATAGGCATCGCCTTCGCATCCCGATAATACCTTTCCACTTGAAACTCTTTCGTGTAGCCATAACCCCCTAAGATCTGAACCGCCTTTGAGGCGACACGCTCAGCCATGTCACAGGCATAGAGTTTTGCATAAGAGGATTCTAGACCGACATCCACATCCTTATCCATGTCAGCTAAAGCAGCACAGCGTTGAACGAGCAGACGACCGATGTGAATCTCAAGGGCCATGTCAACCAGTTTTTCTTGTATCATCTGAAAGCTGGCAAGCCTCCGTCCAAACTGCTCTCGTTGCATTGCATATCTCCAGGCAATGTCATAGGCCCCCTGGGCGATGCCGACCGCCTCTGCGGACCAGACAATCCTTTCACGGTGAAGACCTGTCAGCACCATCTCAACCATTGAGTTCTCTTCTCCCACCAGGTTTTCCTTGGGGACCTTGCAGTCCTCAAAGATTATTTCACTAAAAGGGGATCCCCTGTGACCCATTTTCTCTATTTTTCTACCTACTGAGAAACCGGGAAAATCCTTTTCCACAATCAAGGTACTAATCCCTCTCGGCCCAAGCTCCGGGGCTGTTTTTGCGTACGTCACAATGACATCTGCCACGGGTCCATTGGTGATGAAGGTCTTTGAGCCATTCAAGATATAGAAATCGGCGTCTTTGATGGCCTTGGTCTGCATCGCTAAGGCATCCGAGCCGGCACCAGGCTCCGTAATAGCCAAGCACCCGATTTTCTCACCTGTACAAAGGTCGGGGAAATATTTCATTTTCTGAGAATGGTTGGCATGCCGGTCCAAGTTATCAATCACCAGGTTCGAATGGGCGATGTAAGAGCTCGTGAGCCCCGCACTTGCCCTGGCCAGCTCCTCGGCTACAATTGCCTGGGAAAGAAGACCTGAACCGGATCCGCCATACTCTTCCGAGGCCGTGATCCCCAAAAGACCAAGATTGCCTAGCTCAACAAAGATCTCCTCAGGAAAGCGATCCTCATGGTCTATCTTTTCAGCTATCGGCATTACCTCTTTTACTACGAATTTTCTTACCGTTTGCTGTAAAAGCTTCTGTTCCTCAGATGGTTCGAAATACATGAGATTCCTCCTGATCCTAAGTAACCTGATGGGGCCTGTGACGAGGCTCTAAAGCCTTCATACTTTGCACCCGTCTGCCCTGATCTCAACGCCCGGGGGCTTGGCGGGGTCTTGATTCAGGATGTTCCTCTGTTTTTCCGGGCCCGCATCAAGTGGTGATGCCCAATTCCAAGTATTTTCGTCGGGCAGCAAGGGCCCTCATTGCCCTTTCCAAGGAGTGATAGACTGCCATATTTTTTGCCCCATCGTGCTTGGTCTTCATTTTATATCGTTCTGTTCCCCATTAAACCCAGGGTACCAGGGGCTTGTCATATTGAGGGGCCAATTGAATGAGAGTCTCGCTGATATCTAAAAGGTGCCCCTTTCCGGGTTCGATAGCATGAACAAAACATATGATGGCGTGGATGCTCCTATCCTCAAGCTAGCTTTGTAGAATTCTTCGGTACGCCTCTTGATATCCGTACAAAAAAGATGCCGGGAGGACATCCATCTTGGGCAACGGGACGAACATGGTGCTAAAGTGTTTGGACTGATTGACGACGCCCACTGTATTGGGTCCCATGATCCTTGCCCCGCCTTTTTCTGCGATACTGAGGCACTCCTCCTGCAGACGTATGCCTGCTCCGTCGGTATCGGCGAAGCCTTGGCTCATAATGATCATTGCCTTAATTCCGGCGGTGACGCAATCTCTAACACTTTCTGGAATCGAATGAGGCGATGTTGCTATGACGGCTAGATCAATTTGGTCGGGCACGGAGCTCAGGTTAGGGTAGGCCTTCATGCCCTGAATTTCCATGCTAAAAGGATTAATGAGGTACAGCTTTCCCTGAAAACCGAAATTTATCATATTCAGTATGGTGTTAAAGGATCCTTCAGCGGTTTGCCTGGACACGCCGATTAAGGCCACGGTGTCCGGCTCGAGGAAGCGCTTCATATAGCCTGTACTACCCACAATTTCTCTCCATGAAAGACGCCCTAAGAAATGAATAGGTATCGGATACTTGTGCTTTTCAACGCACTGATTGGGAGGATAGTCCGGACCCAAAAAAACCTTGACAAAGAGAGGGTATCATGTAATTTTTACTTTATTAAACAGATATCATTTGCTCTTATTTTAGAAAGTCAAAGAATTTGGATGTATATATATACTAAGTAAGTGTTACCTTTTCAACCATTTTTTTATTTTATTATCTCATATGGCCAATCGTGATCGAGAGGAGCAAAAGGATGGAAAAAATGCTTAGAGACAAAGTGGCCGTCATAACGGGATCAGGCAGGGGTATAGGGCAGGCCACAGCCCTCCTTTTCGCACGAGAAGGTGCAAAGGTTGTTGTCAGCGATATTGATCCCGAACCGGTGGAGAAGACAGTTTCGCGGATCAAGAAAGAAGGGGGAAAGGCTCTTTCTTTTGTAGGAGATGTAACGGCTCCGGATTTTGCCCAAGGGCTTGTCAGCACCGCAACAAACAAGTGGGACGCTCTGCATATCATCGTCAACAACGCCGGTTTTACCTGGGATGCCTTGATTCACAAGATGACCGACGAACAATGGGAGACCATACTGGATCTCCATCTTAAGGCCCCTTTTCGAATCATTCGTATGGCAAAGCCATACTTTTGCGACTCTGCCAAAAAGGAGATGGAAAAAGGAAAATCCATTGCCCGCAAGATCGTTAATGTCTCCTCGGTTGCCGGGCTTGGGGGCAACCTCGGCCAAGCAAACTACGCATCAGCCAAGGCCGGGATTATAGGCTTGACCAAAACCATAAGCAAGGAATGGGCCCGCTATAATGTCCAAGCCAATGTGGTTGCCTTCGGCTTCATCGACACGCGGCTAACCCAAGACAAGGAGAAGGGCATCACGGTTGAGTCGGGGGGGAAGAAGATCGCCGTGGGTGTGCCGGCCAAACAGAGGCAGATTTTTGCACAGATGATTCCAATGGGGAGGGCAGGGACCGTTGAGGAAGCAGCAGGTGCGATTCTGTTTCTTGCCTCTCCATTATCTGACTATGTCTCCGGACAGGTCCTTGTGGCTGGTGGCGGTTTTTCAATGTGAAACCCTTGGCCCTTCAAATGATTGCCCCATTTCTTCAGGAGATTGAAGCAAAGTATTGGGTCTGAGAGGTCTATTTTGAAATTAGGTGGCTACAGATGGCACTAGACCTGGAGATCATTGGGAAAAGAGTGGGGCCTTTTCCCTTTACGTACAATGAGGACACGGCGATCCTTTATGCTCTGGGTATCGGCGCCGGCATAAATGAACTCAACTTCATCTATGAAAAAGATCTCAAGGTTTTTCCCACCTTTGTAGTGGTCCCCTTTGCTCCCACATTCCTTTCCCACTTTGTTCCTGAGGCGAGATTGAATCTGTCTGCCTTACTACACGGGGAGCATAAAATTGTCCTTCATGAACCCGTTCCCACCTCCGGGACGGTTCATATAACGGCCATATGTGATTCTATCTATGACAAGGCGGACAACGGGGCTATCCTCAATGTGCGCCTTGAGGCGAATAACGAGGCTGGCGACCTGGTTTTTGAAAACATGGCCATGGTCATGGATCGCAGCGCCGGGAATTTCGGTGGAGAGCGAGGGGCAAAGTCCAAGGAGTTCCACCCCCCGGAGGGAAGGGGGGCCGATTTTCAGATGGAATATACCACATCTCCGGAGCAAGCAGCTCTATACAGGCTGAGCGGAGATAAGAACCCCGTCCATATTGATCCTGACTTTGCCAAAAAGGGGGGATTCGATGGACCTATCCTTCAGGGCCTATGCACCTTTGGTTTTGCAGGAAGGGCCCTTCTTCATAGCGTATGCGGAAGTGACCCAAGTCGTCTAAAGTCGCTTTCTGTTCGTTTCATGGGGATCGTGTTTCCGGGTGATTCTCTTATTACTGAAGGCTGGAAGGTAGACCAGGGAGTCTATGTTTTCCGAACCAAGACCCAAGATCACCGGCTTGTTTTGGGAAATGCCGTGGCCGAAGTTGTTGAGTAAAGGAGGATTTCACAAAATGGATTTCGAGTTTGGCCAAAAGGAAGAAGTGCTGAGAAAAGAAATCCGTGAATTTGTGAAGGAGGCATTACCCCCGGGATGGCTTATCTACTACATCCTGGAGGAGGAAAGCCGGGATCAGGATTGGGACTTTGCCATGTCCATGTCCAGAAAGCTCGCCCAAAAAGGCTGGCTTACCATGACTTGGCCTGAACAATATGGCGGTAGGGGCGCATCCGAATGGGAACAACTGGTATATCGGGAAGAAGCGGGTTACTGGGGCATACCTGGTGTAACGATGGGGATCGGTGGTGTTGATTGGGTCGGGCCTTCAATCATGCTTCACGGCACCGATGAGCAGAAAAAAACCTATCTGCCTCTCATCGCTTCCGGCGGACCCGATGGGGTGTGGTGCACCGCCTACAGTGAACCGGATGCAGGGAGCGATTTTGCCAATATTCGAACCGAGGCCATAAGGGATAAAGACGGTTATGTCATCAATGGACAAAAGGTGTGGACAAGTGCTGCACACAGATCGAGATGGATGTGGCTGGCGGCGGTCACAGACCCGAAGGCAACAACAAAACACCAGGGAATCAGTATCTTCATTGTGGATATGAAAAGCAAAGGTCTCACCGTCAATCCGTTGATAAACTACACCGGTTATCATGTGTTCAATGAGATCTTCTTTGATAATGTGAAAATCCCCGCAGAGAATCTGGTTGGCGAGGAGAATCGTGGATGGTACCAGTTGATGGATGCCCTCGCCTTCGAGAGAGGAAGTCTCGGTCCCTCATCTTGTGGATTCAATATGAGGCTCTTGGATGAACTCATACTCTATGCGAAAGAGTCAGGCCTTTTTCAAAGCCAGGTGATCCGCCATAAATTGGCTGATAGGGCCATAGAGGTGGAAATGGCAAAAATGCTCACTTACGAGAGAATTTGTAAGATGAACAAAGGTAAAACCCCGGTTTACGAGGCAGCAAGGGACAAGGTCCTCAGCGATATGGTCACTGAGCGGCTTGCTACTACGGGGACGGAGATTCTAGGGGCTTATGCCCAGATTGATCCCGTGCATAGAGAGTCAAAGTGGACCAGGATCAGTGGTGCCATGACGAGTTGCTTCTGGCTTTTTCCCGGCCTTTCCATCGCTGCGGGCACGGCGGAGATTGAAAAGAACATCATAGGTCAATTTGGGTTAAGGTTGCCGAAGTCCTTTTGAGGAGGCCTGAAATAGAATGGATTTTGATTTCTCTAAGGATCAAAAGATGATTCAGGCGTCAGCAAGGGAATTCCTGGAAAAGGAGTGTCCCTTTGACAAAGTGAGAGAACTGGAGGACGGCATAGAAGGATTTGACCGGGAGATGTGGAAAAAGATGGCCGATCTGGGATGGATGGGGATCATCTTTCCAGAGGAATATTACGGCACAGGAGGTGACCTCATTGACCTGATGATTCTAATGGAGGAGATGGGGAGAAAGCTCCTTCCGTCACCCTTTTTTGCTACCATGGCCCTATGTGCGCTCCCCATCTTAAAATATGGACAAAGCGAACAGAAAGGGACTTTTCTCCCGGCCATAAGCGAGGGCGAAAAGATATGGACCCTAGCACTAACAGAGTCGACCGATTCCTATGCACCCTCGCAAATAAAATGCAGTGCCACCTTTAAAGGAAAAGATTACCGCCTTTCAGGGACCAAGCTGTTTGTACCCTACGCTCAGGTGGCCGACCATTTCTTGGTGGTTGCAAAACGAGAGGGTGACGAAATGACAGTCTTCATTGTGGGTGGCAAAACGCCCGGTATCGCCGCAAAGGGCATTCCCACCACCGCCCATGATAAGCTGTATGAGGTTGAATTTGAGGATGTTGCTGTTCCGCAACAGCATATCCTCGGGGATGCTGGCACTGGAAAGGATATCGTGAATTTTATTCTTCAAGAAGGGGCGATCCTGAAGTGTGCCGAGATGGTTGGAGCTATCCAGGCTGCCTTTGAGATTACTAATGACTATGCAAAGAAACGGACCCAGTTTGACCGGCCTATCGGTTCCTTTCAAGCCATACAGCATAAACTGGCTGATATGCTCATCGATATAGAGGGATTGCGATATCTTGTCTATGAAGCCGCATGGCGTTTAAGCATTGGATCGGCTTCCGAGCTGCTGATCTCCATGGCAAAGGCCAAGGCCAATGAAGTCTATCAGCGAGCCTGTATTGAATGTATGCGAGTTCACGGCGCCATAGGGTTCACGCGAGAACACGATATAGGCCTTTACCATCTGAGGACCAAGGCATGGGAGTTTGCCCTGGGTGATTCTTTTTTTCACAAGGAGAGGATAGCGGGCCAGTTGGAGCAATATATGCCTCCAATCTCAGTTCTCAGATGAGATTTGCTTAAGACCCATAATCTCGGGGGCATGCCGAATAATAACGCTGTCAGTATCGCGATCATAGGGAGAGAGTGAACCTTTTTTACCCTCCTGACCCGTCCCCTCCCCGACAAAAAGCGTCGGGGTCTTCGACAAGGGAGGGGAATTTAGAAGGATGCCATTCATCCCCGTTTTGAAGAACAGGGTATTCTGGCATGTTTTCGTAAATAAAAGAAAGTTGGTAAAGTGTATGGAAGAGGGTTTCAAATTTGACGCTAGGGCCATGTCTAAAGAGCCATTGCCTCCCGGCGGGCACAAGATGAAAGAGGCATTAAAGAGACTCATGAAACAGAAAGAGTTCAATGCGATTACCACGTCGGAGATTGCAAAGGTTTCTGGCGCTAATGAGGCCTTGATCTACAAATATTTTGGAAGCAAGCGCGGTCTCCTTCATGCTGTTCTCTGGGACTATCTGTATGAGTTTATCATGAATCTTGATTCTAAGCTGAGGGGAATAAAAGGCGCTCTCAATAATTTGAGAAAGATCATCTGGGAACACATCAACCTCTATGAGACACAGCCGGTTATAGGGAAAATCCTGATTTTGGAAGCAAGGAACTATCCGGGCTTTTTTGAGAGCGACGTCTACAATTTGATCAAGGATTATACGAAGAGGTTGCGGAACCTGATTGATGAAGGCATGCGAACCGGTGAGATCCGTGACGAGATCCCTGTCATGACCCTGGTTCGAGTCATTATGGGGACGATCGAGCATGTGTGCATGACCAAAGTAGTGTTTGCCCGAGAGATATCGGCGGATGATCTGACAGAAGAGGTCTGTAGCATCTTATTTGACGGCATAGCAAAGACCGAGTGAGACTCCTCCATTTTAGATTTGGGCTGAACAGGCACAAACAGGCGATTCATTCCATTCAAGTGCCATAAAGCAGAATTCATCGGAAAATTTTATTGACAAAGGGAGGGGTTTTTTGCTATTAGTACCTACCGATTGATAGGTAGTTTTCTGGCGCTCTATGAACGACTCAGACAGGATGACCCAAAGTGAGGCATTTCCGATATCAAAGCGATGGCCACCAAACATGAAATATTAATGGCTGCGGCCAAGGTCTTCAATGAACTCGGTTACGACAAGGCTTCCATGAGGATTGTTGCCGAAAGAGTTGGAATCAGACAGCCCAGCCTCTACCATCACATCACTAGCAAGCATGAAATACTCTATGAGATTATAAAAACGACCACACAAAAGGGTGTTGACAGGAATCTTCAAATTAGAAAAATGGATCTGCCTGCAGACCAAAAGATACGCCTTTGCGTGAAGACCCATTTCGATTCCCTGACCAAATCCTACCCCCAGGTCAGCGTACTTATACACGAAAAGATTTCTCTGCTCCCTGAAGAAATGGAAAGAGATATCCGGGAACTGTACAGACAATACGTGGACATTATCTATGATATCATCCAGGAAGGGGTTAAAGAGGGCCTTTTTAGGAAAGACACGGACATCAAGCTTATGGCGTGGGCCCTCATGGGTATGATTAACTGGGTTTACAAATGGGGAAAGGCTGATGGCCGCGTGAGCTTCGATAGGATTGCCGACTTTTTTTCAGATCTGTTCCTAGTGGGGGTAATGAAGCAGCATTAGTGCGCTCGGGTCCAATGAGAGCGTTTTTATTATCTGGAATAGCCTGCTGATTGATCAGTAGGCTAAAGCGATTCCTGAAAATTAAACCGCATAATACGTTATATGTTCAGTCATCTCCTTTAAGTAAATGATCCAGAATTGATATGGGTATCTGGTTTTTCATTTTCTATTGAACGGGTCTGTTGAAAATGTTTTGGAGAAACCATGGAAGGGGGTCACGCTGATATCGGGGACTTGAACCGAACCGCTACCCTGCCTGCCCTGTTTCGAGATACGGCTCTTCGCCAACCCGCCAGGATAGCCCTCAGAGAGAAGGACTATGGTATTTGGAATGAGTATACCTGGATGGAGTACTTTGAGAGCGTCAGGAATTTCGGTTTAGGACTGCTGGAGTTGGGCCTAAAGCGGGGTGAAAAGGTCTGCATCCTGGGTGAAAACTGTAAGGAGTGGCTCTATGCCGACCTTGCCGTACAGTCTCTTGGTGCCGTCTCCGTGGGCATCTATCCCACCAGCCCGGCCTCGCAGGTGGAATATCTCCTGGGTCACTCCCTGGCCACCTTTGCCATTACCAAAGACCAGGAACAGACAGACAAGATACTGGAAGTCAAAGAACGCTTGCCCCTGCTCAAAAAGATCATTGTCATTGATATGAAAGGACTAAGGCGTTACCGGGATGAGATGATCATCAGCTTTGATGCGGTCGCCCGGCTTGGGGGGCAGATTTATGAAAGAGAACCTGAATTATTCAATACCCTCATCGATCAGACATCCGCTGATGACGTGATCATATTTATCTATACCTCAGGGACCACAGGCCCGCCCAAGGGGGCCATGCTCACCAGTCATACCATTTTGACTATGGTGGACTCCCTGCGGGCCGTTTTAGATGTGAAGGGATCCTATAATATTGTCTCCTATCTCCCGCTGTGCCATGTGGCGGAACGAATCTTTTCGGTATTTCTGACGCTCAAGGCCGGATGTGTCGTTAATTTTGCAGACAGCATCGAGACGGTGCAGGAAGCCATCAAGGAGATCGCTCCTGACATCTTTTTCGCCGTGCCCAGGATCTGGGAAAAGATGTATTCCAGCATTCACCTGAACATCCAGAATGCCACCCGTATAAAGCAGCTTATGGCCAACTTCTTTTTGGGACTTGGCTGGAAGATAGCCACCTGGCGCATGGAGACTGGGAATGATCGTCTTTTCTGGAAGGGTTTGTATACCCTGGGTTATGTCATGCTCTTCAGGAAGATCCAAGATCAGCTCGGCCTGCTTAAGGCCAAGAGCATGATCAGCGGCGGGGCCCCTATCTCACCGGATGTCCTGAAATTTTTCTATTCTATCGGCCTTGGAATTCGTGAGGTCTACGGCATGACAGAGACATCAGGCGTCACCCACCTGAATCCCCCCGACAGAATTAAGATCGGTACGGTGGGACTCGTCGTCCCTGGGGTGAAGTGCCGAATTGCGGAAGAGGACGGGGAGATCTTGATCCGGGCACCCTCCAACTTTGTCGGGTATTACCGGGATAAAGAAGCCACGGAAACCGCATTAGAAGGCGGGTGGATGCATACCGGGGACATCGGTGAGATCGATGAAGAGGGGTATCTGAAGATTACGGATCGAAAAAAGGACCTCATCATCACGGCGGGGGGCAAGAATATATCCCCATCTGAGATTGAAAACAAATTGAAATTCAGCCCCTATATTGCACAGGCCATGGTCATTGGCGATGGGAAGAAATTTGTCTCTGCGATCATACAGATCGATATGGAAAACGTGGGCCTCTGGGCCCAAAAGAAGATGATCCCCTATACCACATTTAAAGATCTCTCAGGCAAACCAGAGGTCTACAAATTGATTCAGGAAGAAGTGAACAAGGCCAACAAGGAACTGGCAAGGGTCGAAAACGTCCGAAAGTTCATCCTCCTGGATAAGGAACTGGATCATGATGACGATGAACTGACAGCCACCCAGAAGATCAGACGAAAGATCATATTTGAGAAATACCCGCACTATGTGGATCAGATTTATGAATCCAAATAAGAGGGCACCCTTGCTCCAATTCCTTTGCACGGAGAGAAAATCATGGCACAAACGGCATGGCAGAGCTTTTTTCAGCTTCTCATTAGCGGGTTAGCGTCCGGGAGCATCTACGCACTGATCGCCGTCGGCTTTGCCATTATTTATAAGGCGACCCGTGTCCTCAATTTTGCCCAGGGCGATCTAATGGTCCTGGGTGGATATTTCTGTTTCAGCCTCATGGTCTATCTGCACGTACCTTACATCTTGGCCTTTCTTATAGCCATAGGGCTGCTGGTGCTTGTGGGAATGGCCATTCAGGGCTCTATCCTGAATCGGATGATCGGTGAGCCCATCTTTGCCGTGGTCATGATCACCATTGGCCTATCCAGTGTCTTTCAGGGGCTCTTTGGAATGATCTGGGGACATGAGGAGCAGAAGATCCCCACCGCGGCCACGGATATCATTATCAACCTCAGCGGCGTGTTCTTGACCTTGGCCCATGCCATCGTCATGGGCGTGGCAGCCATCTTCTTTATAGGTTTTTTCCTCTTCTTTAAATACTCAAGAATGGGTATCGCCATGAGGTGCACGGCCTCTGATCAGGACATCGCGCTCCTGCTGGGTATGAGTGTGAAAAAGGTATTCAGCCTCTCATGGGCCATTGCCTGCGTCGTGGCCTGTATTGGTGGCGTCTTCTTCGGCCAGATCAACTATATGGTTCCCACAATGGGGGCCGTGGGCCTTCGAGCCTTCCCGGCCATCGTTCTCGGCGGCCTCGACAGCATAGGCGGGGCCATCATCGGAGGCCTCGCCGTAGGTGTTTTAGAAAATCTTACGAGCGGATATCTTGACGTGTGGCTCGGAGGGGCCGGCCTCAAAGAGATCGTCCCCTACATCCTATTGGTAATCGTTCTAATGATTCGTCCTTACGGTCTGTTTGGGACAGAGGAAATCACCAGGGTCTGATAAGGGGTTCTCTGGACATGGCTACCTGTGGGCAATTCAAAACGACCTATCGAGATGACATGAAGGTGTGGAAGACGCTCTGGCTCAAATGCTGGTTTTCTATCCTGTTTCTCTTGATGATCCTCTTTCCCTTTCTCAATCCCGAGAGTTGCTATTCCCTTTACTTGATCAACATCTGTGGCATTGCCGTGATCGGATCCATCGGCCTGAACCTGGTCTCCGGTGTGACCGGTCAGATATCCATCGGCCATGCCGCCTTCCTGGCTATAGGCGCTTATACTTCGGCTATTTTCACCATGACCTTCAAGGTTCCATTCCCCATTTCACTGCTCATTTCGGGTCTTGTGGCCGCCCTGCTGGGCCTGGTGGTCGGACTCCCCTCACTGAGAGTCAAGGGGCTCTATCTGCTCCTGTCCACAATGGCCTTCTATTTTATTACCCTGTATATCTTGGTGAACTGGAAGTCGGTCACCGGAGGGGTTGAAGGGATCGAGGTTCAATCCAGAATCGGATCTTTTGAGTTCAATACCGACCGAAAATTCTATTTCCTGATCATGCCCATTGTCGTGGCTACGACCGCATTTGCCCGGAACTTTCTCCGCACAAAACCGGGACGGGCCTGCATTGCCATTCGTGACAGGGACATTGCCGCCGAGACCATTGGTGTGAACCTTTTTAAGTATAAGACCATTGCCTTTGGGGTAAGCTCTTTTTATGCCGGCATCGCAGGCAGCCTCTTCGGACACTACATCGGTTGGATCACGCCGGAACACTTCCCCTTCTCCGTTTCAATAGAGTATCTGGCGATGATTATCGTGGGGGGACTGGGGTCTATTCTGGGCTCTATTTTCGGGGCCGTATTTATCATCGCCGTCCCCGAGGGGATCAGACTGGCGAGCCATCTCCTGAGCAACATCTACCCTGATGTGGTCATGAAATTCATTGATTTGAAAGGCGTCATTTTCGGTCTTATTATCATAGGCTTCCTGGTCTTTGAGCCCGATGGCCTTGCCGGGAGATGGGAAAAGATCAAGCTCTATTTTAAGAATTGGCCCTATACCTACTGACGGGTGAGCACGGACAGGAATGAGGGGGCTCAGGGGTATGTTGCCCGTTGTTCATCCCCAAGAAAAGGAGTGAGGGCCTTATTCCAGAGATTTTCCAAAGGCGCGTTGGATATGCCTGAGGTCCCTCAGGCGCAGGTCACCAATTTCTAACATACCAAAGAAAGGAGAAAGAGATGGAGATAAAGGACAAAATCTGGAAATGGGTGTGTTGTGTACTCGCTGCCGGCCTGATGGTCTCAGCCCCTGTTTGGGCCGGTGAAGGAGACGGGATCAGCTCAAAAGAAGTTAAGATCGGGGTATTGACCGCCCTTACGGGCCCCGCGGCCCTTTATGGGAAGGAATGTGCCTCCGCGGTTCAGCTCTATTTCAAGATGACCAATGAAAAGGGCGGGATCAACGGTCGTCAGGTTAAAGTGATTCCCGTTGATGGAGCCTGGAACCCGGCCACGGCTGTGGGTGCCATGAAAACGCTAATCTACCAGGACAAGGTATTTGTGGCCAATACCTTCGGATCCCAGGCAACCACGTCCACCTACAACATTATCCGGCGAAACAATCTCCCTGTTCAGGTCATTGGTCCTGTCAATACCCTTTACAATCCGCCACGGAAGCAAGTCTTTTGCGTGGAGACATCCTACAAAACAGAGACCATCGTCGGCGTTAAGTATATCATGGATACCCTAAAACCCAAGGACCCCAACTTCGCGATTATCTATATCGACGATGTGGGGGGACGGGGCTCTCTCGACGGCCTCCGGTCTGCACTTAACATCTATGGGTTAAAGCCGGTGAGCGAGCAATCCTATAGCCGGGGGACCACGGATTTCAGTTCCCAGCTGATCAATCTCCAAAAGGCAGGCGCGGACTATGTCATTCTTTGGGCCTTGACTGGCGAGGTGGTTCAGATCCTAAAGCAGGCCAAGGCCCTCAATTATAAACCCCAATTTGTAGGCCTTTCGCCCTGTACCACGAATAAGCTCATCCAATTGGCAGGCGATGATGCAGAGGGGTTTTTCACCATAAGCCATACGGCCCTGACTGATGAGGATGTTCCGGGTATGAAACTCATCCGGGAGATTGCACAAAAATACGACATGGCGCCGGGTATTACACCCTATTACTACCATTCCTGGGCCATGGCCAAGGTTTGGGATACGGCTATCCCCATGGCCGAGAAGGCGGGCAACCTGACCCGGACCGGGGTCATCAAGGCCATGGAAGGCATCAGAGATCTTGATACCGGAGGGATTCTGCCCCCCATCTCCTTTAGCCCAACCCAGCATCAGGCCGGAACCATGGCCCGTGTTACCAGGGTGGACATGAAGTCCAAGCGGTTTGTCCCGGCAACGGGATGGATCGAGGCGGCCTTCTAAAAGGAAGAATCATAGCGACCGGCCCTTTCCGGAAGCGCCCTTTGGTTTCCAGAAAGGGCTGGAGGAAATATCATTTAGAGATCTAATTATGCTCGATGTGAACAATATTGAAGTCGTCTACAATGATGTCATGGCCGTCTTGAGGGGGATCTCCTTCAAGGTCCTGGAAGGCGATATGGTGTGCCTTCTGGGGAACAACGGGGCCGGCAAGACAACGACATTGAAGGCCATTTCGGCCATATTGAAATCGCAGAAGGGCACCATCACAAAGGGCACCATCCACTTCAATGACAAAAGAATTGATAATCTGTTTGCCGCCGAAATCGTGGATTTGGGCTTGATCCAGGTACCTGAGGGACGACGGATCTTTATCGATCTGACCGTCTATGAAAATCTTCGCGCAGGGGCCTTCCTGGAAAAGGACAGAAAAAAACTGAGGGCAAACCATGACATGGTCAAAAAGTATTTCCCGATCCTGGGAAAACGTGACAAACAGATTGCCGGATACCTGAGTGGGGGCGAGCAGCAGATGTTGGCCATAGGAAGAGCGCTCATGACCAATCCCAAGTGTATCATGCTTGATGAACCCTCATTAGGTCTTGCCCCCCTATTGGTAAATCGAATCTTCGAGATCATTAATAAGATAAATAAAACAGAGGGGACGTCATTCCTCATCGTTGAGCAAAATGCATCCATTGCCCTCTCCTCTACCTCTTACGGTTATATCATGGAAAACGGCAAGATCGTCCTGGATGGCGAAAGCGATAAACTCTCTGAGAATGAGGATGTGAGAGAGTTTTACCTGGGGCTGAAAGAGGACTCCACGCTTCAGAGTTTTGCTGAAGTAAAACATTATAAACGCAGAAAACGATGGCTCGGATAACCAAGCTCCTGACAGTGGCCGCATATAATAGGGATATTCTACTCGAATGTGACGGAACAAGCAATATGACATTGGAAATTGAGAGTGTTTGGCTGGATTTTGGAGGGATTTCCGCATTAAGTGATATCCATTTCTCAGTGGAAGAGGGAAAGATCTCATCCATTATCGGCCCGAACGGGGCCGGTAAGACCTCTTTGTTGAATTGCATTACCGGCATCTATAAACCAAGGAGCGGAAGTATCCGCTTTTCCGGTCAGGAGCTGTTAGGTCAGAAGCCCCATCAGATTTCCAATCTGGGGATTGCCCGTACTTTTCAGAATGTTGAGCTCTTCAATCGATTAACCGTCCTCGACAACCTCCTCCTGGGCCGCCACAACAGCATCAAATCCAATTTTCTTATGAGCGGCATCTTTTGGGGCAGGGCCTGCCGGGAAGAGATCAAACACCGCAGACGGGTGGAAGAGATCATCGATTTCCTGGAGATGGAGAAATGGAGTAAGCACAAAGTGGGGAACTTGCCTTACGGAATCCAGAAGAGAACAGAATTGGGCAGGGCACTCTCCATGGATCCGAAAATTTTGCTTATCGATGAAGTCTCCTCAGGTATGAACGTGGAGGAGACCGAGGATATCGCCCGATTTATCTTAGATATTAAAGAGGAAATGGAGATCACCATTATCCTTGTTGAACATGACATGAGGGTTGTGATGGATATTTCGGATCGAATCATGGTTCTTGATTTTGGAAAAAAGATTGCTGAGGGAACTCCGGACGAGATCAAAAGGGATCCCGCGGTGATTCGTTCCTACCTGGGGGGTCAATAGAGATGAATTTTCAATGGGATGAATCAAGGTAAATGGTCCCTTCAGATGTCCGAGGGTCCTTTAATAATCTTTTTATGTCATTTCGATCGGAGCGAGGAATCTTGTCATTCTCAATAATTGCTCATCCAAGATTGCTCGGCTTGCGCCTCGAATGATGTTGTTGGACAGGCTGTAGGGGGATTTGAAGAAGGAGAGATCCAGGAACCGGTTGACCTTCAAATGACGCTATCGCAAATCGCCATAGAAAGATTAAGGAGGAGGCTTTCAAAATGCATCGAAGAATCGATAAGGATGTCGTGATCGTATCGGGATGCCGGATCGCACAAACAAAATTCACGGGCGACCTCAAAGTGGTCCGGGCCGATGAACTGGCCACCCTGGTCATGAAAGAAGCCATCAAACGCGCTGGCATCAGCCCGGATCAAATTAATGAGGTCATTTTCGGTCAGGTATTTCAGACGACCGAGGCCCTCAATATTGCACGATTTGCCGCCTTTGGCGCCGAGATCCCTGTGGAGGTGCCGGCATCTACCATACACCTTCAGTGCACATCCAGCCTCGAGGCCATCTGTCTGGGTGCAAAGGCCATTCTGATGGATGAAGCCGAGGTCGTTTTGGCGGGAGGTGTTGAAAACATGAGCCGGATGCCCTTTATCTCCTATAATCATCGTTATGGTGCTCGAATCGGTGACAGTACATTGACAGACACCTTTGTGGAGGGGGGGTATTCATGTTCCTCCTATTATTTTGGGAGGTTTAACATGGGCAATACGGCAGAGAATCTGGTGCGGGAGTACGGATTCACAAGGCAACAACTGGATGAGATCTCCCTTCGATCTCATCAACTGGCCGTGGCGGCCATCAGAGAGGGGCGGTTCAAAGAGGAAATTGTCCCGGTGGTGGTCCCCCAGAAAAGGGGAGAACCTCTGGTCATCGATACAGATCAACACCCCAGGGCCGATACCACCCTTGAATCCATGGCCAAGCTTCCGCCCTATTATGAAAAGGACGGGACTGTTACAGCGGCCAGTTCTTCGGGAATCAATGACGGGGCCGCAGCGGTCATCCTCATGTCGGATCAAAAGGCCAAGCACATGGGCATCACGCCCTTTGTCAAGATTCTATCATGGGCCAAATCAGCGGTTCATCCGAGTGTCATGGGCAAAGGGCCGATTTCGGCCACAAAAAAGGCCCTTGAAAAAGCCGGAATGACGGTCGGAGATATAGACCTTTGGGAGATCAATGAGGCCTTTGCGCCAGTGTTGCTCGCCATCGTGAAAGAGCTGGGCCTGGACATGGCGCGGGTCAATGTCAACGGGGGCGCCATAGCCTTAGGACATCCAGTGGGGTGTTCGGGTGCCCGGCTGATGGTAACCCTGATGCATGAAATGAAACGCAGGGGGGCGAAATATGGGATCGATACCCTTTGCGCGGGGGGCGGCCAGGGCGTGGCTACGGTGGTTCAACTATGGGATGAGGCTTAAGGCGTATGAGGAGGTGACAAGGTATGACGTTATCACTAGATGAGGTTAAGCAGGTATTAATGATCGGTGGTGGGGCCATGGGACACGGCATTGCCCAGGCCTGTATCACCCAGGGCTACAGGACTACGATCATGTCCAGATCGGATAAGACCCTCAAGTGGGCGGCGTCTCAAATCCAGAGCGGCCCATTCGGCCTGAAAAGGCTGGTCAAAAAGGAAAAGATCAGCCAGGAACAGGCAGATGAGATCATGACGTTATTAAGTCTCACCAGGGATTTCACAGAGGCCGCCAAAACCGCCGATGTGGTCTTCGAATCCGTCCCAGAAGATGGTGATCTAAAAAAAGAGATCTTCAAGGCGTTAGACCCGATAGTCCCTGAATACAGCATCATAGCCACAAACACCTCGGCCATTATGATCACGGATCTGGCCTCGGCCGTGTCGCGGCCGGAGCGGTTTATAGGGACGCACTGGTTCTACCCTTCCCACGTGATGCCGCTGGTGGAAGTGGCCAGGGGGGCCTTGACATCTGATGAGACTCTTAATTTTATGATGATGTTTCTCAAGAAACTGAACAAGCAGCCGGTTCCCGTCAATGATGGCCCCGGATTTGCGATGACCCGTTTCATTGATAGTTTTGTCTCCGAAGCCATGCGCCTGGTGGAACTGGGCATCGTCGGGATCAAGGAATTTGACGATATGTGTAAATTGGGACTGGGATGGCCTGTGGGGGTCTTCGAGATGCTTGATTCGGCGGGCCCACTGGATGCCTGGTTTCATTCCCTCTCCTATATCCATGAGGTGACGGGAGAACCCCGGTATGCCCCCCCTGTGTTGGGAAGGAAACTGCTGGAGGCAGGCTACTTGTGCAAGCCGGAGGTCAAGCCGGGTAGTAGAGGCGGATGGTACGATTTTTTTAAAGTTCCGAAGAAAGATGGATAATCAACCGAGGTGAAAAAAAGTAAGCTGGCTGCGTTGAAGGCGCAAGTTTTTTTGGTCCTCTGGCTTTGTCAGGGCTGCCTTCTACAGTCAAAGACCATGTGCGCCCGAGATAGCTAGTAATTCCAAGGGGTGGGCTTTACAAGGTGATCGACCTGGTGCCAGTAACTACCTTCGGCTTGTGGAGAATCGCTGGGAAAACGGCAAAAGCCGCCAGCGGGTAGTTGCCACGATCGGGCGAATGGATCGTCTGCAGGAAAGCGCCGAGGTGGAAGCCATTTTGCGCTCCGGGGCGAGATTCTGCCAGAAAATGATCATCCTATCTGCCCACGAGAAAGGGGAGAGCACTACAGTCGCTACCCGCCGTATCGGTCCGGGCCTTGTTTTCGGCCGAGTGTGGGAGCAGAGGGGTTGTCAGTCAGAGCTTGAGACATTACTGGGGGAACGACGCTTCAGTAAAGATCACCGCCCGGACCTTAAGCAGATGGTGGTGGGAGGGGTTTTGGATAACAAAGGCAGACCCGTATGCTGTGAGATGTGGCCGGACAGCACAGCGGACGTAAAGACACCGGTTCCTGTGGTGGATCGATTGAGGGGTCGTTTTGGGATCGATCGGGTTTGCATTGTTGCAGATCGCGGGATGATCAGCAAAGAAAGCATTGAGGAGCTTAAAAGCGAGGAGCGCGGTTGGGATTACATCCTGGGAGTGCGGATGCGCATGGTGAAAGAGGTGAAAAAAGAAGTGCTGGCCCGGGCTGGACGATACCAATTGGTGCATCTTCCAGGGACAAACAAAAAGGCGCCTTCTCCGCTAAAGGTGAAGGAGGTGAAACTTGAAGAGCGCCGCTACACTATCTATTACAACGAGGAGCGGGCACGAAAGGATCATTCGGACCGGGAAGCCATTATAGCGGCTCTCGAGCACAAAGTAAAGCGAGGTGATGAGTTGTTAGTGGGTAACAAAGGGTACCGCAAGTTTCTCAAAAGCAAGGGGAAAGACAAGGGCTTTGAGATCGACCCGGAGAAGGTCAAGGAGGATGCCCGCCATGACGGGAAGTGGGTATTGAGAACCAGCTTGGATCATCTAGATGCGAGCGAGGTGGCGCTGAAGTATAAGCAGTTGTGGATGGTGGAGCAAATCTTTCGTTCGGCCAAATCGCTTCTGGAGACGCGGCTAGTGTACCATAAGCGGGATGAGAACATTAGAGGCCATGTGTTTTGTTCCTTTCTTGTCCTGGTATTGATGAAGGAGCTGCACGATCGACTTGAGGCCAAAGGATATCTGTTGGAATGGGCAGATATTCTCCGAGATTTGGACCGGTTACAAGAGGTGGAGATCGAGCAGGAAGGTAAACGATTTTTGTTACGCACCCAGACAAGGGGAACATGCGGAAAAGTCTTCCAGGCGGCCGGTGTGGCATTGCCCACTGCATTGAGGCAAGTCGAGGCCGAGAAGTTGCATCTTTGAGCTGCTCATGGATGAAAGGTGATGTCATGGTGCCAGGCTATACCTTGAACGCCGTAAGGTATTGTTAAGGTATTGTTTTGAAATGATTTAATTCTCTCGGTATCGAAAATGGGTCAAGCTCCAGGCCTTCAGTGGTCTGCGTGATGGTGGAGAAAGGAGGCAGCAATGTCAGATGAATTGGGGAACATCAG
>JASFTV010000018.1:0-20058 GCA_050050615.1 Desulfobacteraceae bacterium | reverse complement strand
AGCGGATGAAATGGCGAATGGCTCATCAGCGTGCCATACCATCTTGGGCAAAGCGCTCATTAGATCCGGTTCTAATTGAAACTCTTGATGATCCGTTCCGAATTTCTGAGCAACCTGAGAGGCGAAGCCGCTTTCATCAAATTCCCTAAGCCCCTTGAATGAGGCGGAAATGGTATGAACAGGTGTTTTCCGGTCCTGGCTGGTCATTGCCACGAGGGCACTCGAGTCCACGCCTCCGCTAAGAAAGGCCCCCAGCGGCACATCGGCGATCATATGTGACTTCACTGTTTCCTCGAAATGTCGATTAAATTGCTTACAGGCAGTCTCGAAATTATTTACAGCAGCAGGCCTGAAGTGGGATATGTCCCAATAAGACTTCACCTGGACCTTTCCCTTCTCCACGAGCAGGTAATGGCCAGGTTGCAGTTTTTTTATGTATTTGAAAATAGAATTCGGATCCGGGATACTCATGAGCCTAAAAAAGTTTCCCAACGCGCCATAATCAATTTCACGGGATATATCAGGATCAGCGAGTAATGACTTGAGTTCAGAAGCGAAGAGCAATCGTTGGGGATCCTGGTAATAGAAGAGAGGCTTAATACCGATACGATCTCGGGCAATAAAAAGACGTTGCTTTTCTAAATCCCAAATGGCGAAAGCAAACATCCCGTCAATTTTACCCAGAAGATCAACATCGTACTCCTCGTATAGGTGGAGGATGACTTCAGCGTCAGTATTTGATCGGATTTTGTGGCGGCGGGTATGCAATAGTTTGTGGAAGTCGAGATAGTTGTAACATTCTCCATTATAGACAATCCAAGCGGTCTTATCTTCGTTTGACATGGGTTGGTGCCCAGCCTGCGACAGGTCAATTACCGAAAGACGCCGGTGCGCTAGACCAATTTTTCTGTCATGAAAAAACCCATGGTCGTCGGGTCCACGATGGGCAACCAGTTCGGACATGTGCAGTAGCAGAGTTAGATCTACAGGCTGATCAGTAGCATAGTTATATACGCCAGCTATTCCACACATGTTCCCAGCTTTTTAGCCATGTCCATCAAGGAGAGAGAACCCTTATAGGTGGAGGGAAGGAAAATGAAACCATACAAAGAGTACAATATGAGGCAATAAGAAAAATGTGATCATCTCGAAGTTTGGCAGATTACCGCTAATCTCGACGGAGGATCCTAAACATGAGATAGCGTTTCGTTTCCGAGAGTATCATAAACCCGTTTCCTAGCCATTTTTGTATGAGGATGGGCAGTTTTAGGCGAATGATTTTCAAAGTCTCTTTTGCGGAACAGCTAAGTCCTATAGTGGAGACCCCACTTTCATCATACAAGGCAATCGGTAATGAGATCATGTCAACCACGACGTTCTTGGAAAAGAACCTCAGCCAGATTTCAAAGTCCATAGACACCTTGTATTCCTCGCGAAACAGTCCGTATTTCTCAAACAAGAGACGCCGAATGATGGTTCCCGGGTGGGGAATCCAAGAAGAGACAGGGGGCCATGCGGCCCAAAGGGGTGGATGTTTAATTATTGTATGTGATTGCATCAATTCTATCTGAAAAATGATTGTGTCAGCAGAACTTTTGGTAAGGATATACAGCAATTTTTCAGGATCAATGTCATAGTGGATTCTATCTCCACCGTTGAGGAACCACACCCAGTCAGCTTTTGATTTGCTTAGAGCCAAATTAAAAGCTGCAGCAATACCCGAAGGTTCCTGCCATATGTAATCGATATTTTGTTCATCCCTTATGAACTCTTTCAGCTTTTCCCGTTTATCTGTTTCGCTGCTATCAACAACAATCTGCCTTACTGGATATGCAGAACGCACTGTCCTGGTACTCTGAATCGTAGAAACGACACCTTCTAGATCCTCTTTGGTGACTGTGATAATGTCGAGATCAAGTTCCACACTCTTCCCTTGAATATCAAAGCAAGTTCAGGCGGTTCTGAAGCATTTGCGAATAGAGGCGAACGTATCCCCTTGCCTGAATGGACAGATCGTAGTTTTGCAATGCGACCCGGCGACAATTATCTGACATTTCACTTCGGAGGGCCTTATCCTTTAGCAGGTGGATCATCTTTTCGCAAAATGTTGTGGTATCGCCTAGTGGCACGAGAGAGCCCGTGAAGTCAGGTTGAATCATGTCAGGAATACCCCCGATATCAAAGGCGACAACGGGTGTCCCGCAGGCCATAGCTTCCAAAACGGTGTTTGGTAAATTGTCCTGCAGAGATGGAATAACAAAAAGATCCGAAGCGCTGTAGACCAAAGATAGCAACCTGTCGTTATCTATGTGTCCTAGGTGAAGATGAGGAATCTGTATATCCAGGTTCGGTCTTTCCTCTCCTACAGAAATCAGGTGGAGGTCTATCATCTCAGCCAGTTTCCCCAGGGTTTTAACTAAAAAGGTCAGCCCCTTACGGGTGGTGGCCGCGGATACCGCAACGAAAAGGATGATATAGGCATCTTGCGGCAGTTCCAGGGCATTTCTTGCGAGGGACCTGTCGCGAGGGGAGAAAACGTCCGTGTCCAAACCGTACGGAATGACTGAAACGGGGAAATGCCCAAGGAGTGAGCTCCTTTTGGCCTGACTGGCGAGGCACCGACTGGGGGTGACGATGTGAAGACGCTGCGAATCGATTCGCCCTAAGGACTTTCGTTTGCGAGACCAGATCCTTCGGGAAAGGTCCGATTTATCATTGGAGCCCAATTGGGGGCAGGCGCCACACTGTTCTGTATATTTGCCGCAACCGTAGTCGTAATGGCAGCCGCCAGTAAAAGCGTTCATATCGTGCAGTGTCCAGACGATTGGCATATGCGGGTCTAAAGAGCTAAAGAACGCTTGGTAATCAATGAACCCGGCAATCCAATGGAGATTAAAGATCTCACAAGAAGGGAGGCTCCACATGGGACAAGCGCCAAAGGCTGTCCGGTCGTCACTAAAAGCTTCAGTAGGCCGGGAAAGGGAATGTCGGTACCTTGTGAAATTCCACTGTATCCATGCCCCTTTCAGTAGCCTGAGGAATCGATGAGGTAAGTTCATGCTTGGTTTGAAAACCTGTACCCCTGGCTCGTTGCTATCGCCATAGGCAACGAACATTAAGGAATTCTCTCCAAGTCGCCGCAAACCCGTGTGGAGTCGGTAAGCGGAGCGGGACGCGCCACCCGTAACGTCATAAGTGCTGAGATGAACAATTTTCATGACTGAGGAAAATTCGTCAAGGATTTATCCCTGTTTGATTAATACATGACATACCGTAATCCCAAGTAAGTGTTGTCTAGCGAGGTATGTAATGGGTGAACAGGGAGCCCAATCTACTCAAGCGGCCGAGTTTATTTAGAGATCCGATTAAGGTGGGCACTTGATCCAGATGTCGTCGAAGGAATAAAGGATCAAGTAATAAAGCCCGCATAATATTTAGCACGACGGTGCGGCTGTCATGGACCTTGAAAGCTTTAAAGGCGAGTAGCAGATGATGGTCGCCGAGGCATTGACGTTTCCGGGCGGGCGGCATACTTAGCAGGTCTAAGATATGAGCAAATTGCCCTGGTAAGATGATGGCGTTGACATCATTGCTCCATTGACGTGCGATTTCTTGTAAGTATTGGAGCCATCTGGACGGATCACCAAAAGGCCCGGACAAGCTCCTAAGCCTATTGATGGCCTCTTTTAGATGTTCATCGTTCCCGGTATGCAAGAAGTGTCGGATCGCACTCGCATAAAAGGCGAGCAACGAACCCGGTTTGCAGTTCTCGTTCGATAAATGGGACTTTTTTGAGAGAATGATACTTGCAATCACCTCGAACGCCCGTTCTAGTGCTTCCTCTCCCATGAAGGTGCAATAATCCTGAAGTAATCTATGTCCCGCCTCGATAATGGCTCTGCGTGCAGTAGAATTAAAAAGAGTCTGATCAATGGCCTTTTCCAGATCCTCGATCTCATCAACCAAGAGGCACCCATCCTGATCAAGGGGTGAACCATAACCCGGTTTTGTCTTATAAGCTGCATAGCGCAAATACAAAATGGGTACTCCAGCCGCAGCGGTTTCGACTGCGGCCGTTGAGGAGCCGTTCACTAAGACAGCAAGATCAGTACGAGAGAGTGCATTTATAAGAGACGCATTTTTGAGCAAGAAAAGATTTGAGTCCCACGGGCGACAAAGGTTCTCATATAAGTCATAATAGTCATATCTTGGATGGGCTTTGATCACAAAAGCCAGATCCGGACGGTTTCGAGCCATATCAGCAATGGCGTTCCATGCAGTACGGTGTTTTACAAGGTCGGCACGAGGCATATACAGTCCATACCCCATGGAAGAAGTAACAAGCAGTACCAGTGGACGGTTTTTGACGAAGGTTGCCAGTGATTCGGACATTTTATCGAAGCAATACCGGCCAACCGCTTTATGGGTATCAGATTTCTTGTGAGCATTAGGGAGTAGATGCAGATCTCCTGTGACGGCGACTTTCGCAGGGAGGCGACCAGATGCTATAAAGCGTCTTGCTAACGCCTTTCCCTGAACGGCCATATAGTCAGCCGTGCTGTTCATTCGTTCAGTATCTCTCTCGGGGAGTATGGCCCCATGCATGAAGCATAAGGTTGGGACTCCCATCCTTTTAACCGATTGAACGAAACATCTGGAATCGCCACTTCCATCCCATCCCGTTAGGCATAAGCCCGGTTTGAGCATATCCACAAGCAATCTAGCCGCTTCTATGACTTTCCCGCATCTCTTTAGGGAGTCGAAGTAAGCGCGAAACTGAAAACGGAGAAGAGGATTGTCAAAGATCTCCTGGAATCGATGCTTCACGGGTGCATCGGAAGTCAAGAAGTTTCGCCATGCCAAGTCGATCTGTCTGTATAAGCCGCCCAAATCAAAAGGCCAACATAGGAAGTCCCAGAAATTGAGGACGGTGTTTTCCCTCTTTTCAACCTTGAAGAGGTGACTGCGAACGAAGACGAACAGCGTCTCCGAATCATCCCATAAACGGTCATGAAGAGGTTCCAATTCGGCAAAGTCGATGTAGCTTCCATAGGCAAGAATCACTTGTTTCGCCCGCCTTCGACGTTCTATGACGTGTTTTAGGTCCTCAGGCATAGGTCCATAATGTTCGACTTGGGAAATACGACTTAGTTCATTGACCGTGGCAGGAGATGAAAGGCCTGGGAAATATCTTATGCGTATGTTTCGGGCTTCGGCCACCCAGGCTAGAAGAGCGTTTAAGACGTCCGGGTACGGTCCGCCTTGTGTATCCCCGAAGGTGGGCGTTGAAAATTCATTAAATAAATGGACCAAATCTGGCCTCACGTCATCCAGTAGGAGAGAGAAAGATACTTTCGCGTTTAGGCAGCCGAGAAACGCGTACCACATGTCATTACGTGTCGCTTCAGCAACGTTTATTCCACGGTGGCACAAATGACTGAGGCATTGCACAGGCCACAATTTAAGAATTTGTGAGACCAGCTCCAGATTTTGTATATGAACTTCTTCGGTAAGATAGGTCTGAAAAAAGTGATACGGTACACCCATTTTTTCAAGTTTCACTCCCACGTTGAAGTCGGCAGTTGCAACAACGGAAGTTTGCATGAGCCCCCGATTCGAACGGGAAAGGAATTCGAGGTGTTGAATTGATGGAACAAACAACAATGTGCGATGAGAAGCTTTCATTTTTTCCGAGCTGTCAGCCACATATGAGACGACAAACCGTTGGCTGAAAGAAAGGCTTGGAAGGTTGCTCCAAATCGATCCCACTCGTCAAGGAGAATATAATGAAGGAAAGGCATGCCATTGAGATTGAATTTCCCGGCCAGAACCTTCTTTCGAACAATTTCCGCATCCAGCTTGCCGGGAGTATTCACCTCCAAGGGTTCAAAGCCGCAAGCGGCGACCAAAGTCTTAATGGACTCGGGATGGAAATAGTTGAGGTGCTCAGGCGTGATCGTGTCTGCAACCTCATTGAGGATAAGGAGGTCAAAGCCCCTTATGTTTGGGCAACTGATGACCAGAAGCCCGCCGGGTGAAAGTATGCGCGCACAACTCATGAGCAAGTCCCGAGGGGAGAAAAGATGTTCGATGACCTCGAAACTTGCCACAACATCGATTCTTTCTTGATCGAGATGGACTTGTTCTACAGGCTTTTCAATGACCTCGACTCCTCTTTTCCGACAGCTCTCAGCAAGCTTGGGTGTTGGCTCGATCGCCATTATTTTCTCGAAAACGCCGGTATTTTGTATTTCCTCACAAAAGATGCCAAATCCCGCACCCACCTCCACAATGGTCCGATTCGGAATACCAAACTGCTTGCAGATTTCGATGATTCGCTTCACGCGGGGGCGAAATATTTTCGTTCTTCTGGCTTCTTCGGAGTGGGGGTATATATACCTATTCCAGTACTCATAGTATTTGGCCTCTTTGTAGTATTGTTCGAGAAGAGCGGGTGTTGGCCGGGGGTTGCCAAAAACCGTTCCACAATCATTGCATATCTCAAAATCCATCCCTCTCTTTTCAAAGATTTTGCGCGTATCCTTGCCATCACACGCGGGACATTGGATTCGAACGAACTCTGCCTTTTTCTTTATAAGGCGCTTGGTGTCCTCCTCGAGGAGTTGCATTGCTTGGCCCATAAGCTGGTCAGGCCTTATGTCATTTTCGCGTAAGGATTCGTGCTCCTGCTTGCTCATTGTTCACTTGCCTTTTCGGAGTCATTGCTTCAGGAAAATGTTCTAGTGGAGAAATTGTGAATGGCCTCCTCGTTACTTCTTTATGTCTTCGCGCGTATACCCCTCTCCCGCATTGATCCTGAAAACGCGCTCATTGAAATGATCAATTTCGTTCTGCGTGAGATGAACTGGACCGAATTCTGAAGAGGCCCCCCAAATGTTCTCCTTCACCCATCGGCCGTTTTCGATTCGCCAGACTCGAGGGTCCCTGAAAGTGTCACAAATATGGTCAAATTCCTCTTCCGTCATACCAACATAGTTGAGCCATCGGTCGAGGTCCCTTCGTGGTTTGACATCGTCATACTTGCGAACCATTTCAATCCCTTCTTCGCGTGACATAAGGCCCACGCGAATGTCTTCACAGGCGTGATCAGAGGCTCTCCCATATCCCAATTTAATGAACTTAAGATAATCATGAATCCCGCTTTCATGCATGTCATCGAGATTCGAAAAATTCCGGTAGGTCCTTTCAAAGGGCGTTTGGGATGGCTTCCAGCCGCATTCCTTGATCACGAGTTTGACATGTTCATTAGAATTCCAATAGACATAGTTACTCGTGTAAATGCCCCGTACACCGACCTCATCAATGTCATCGTCAGAGGGATATTGGGCCCACATCAGATCCTTAGGCTGAAGTCCCTCTTTAAGTTGGGGCCTGCCAAGTTTCTCCAGGCCTTCATCCGTAAAGTCATACCAGTCAAATCCCCTCATGGCATGCTCCAGTCGAAACTTGGCTGTGTATTCGATGAAGTCGTTGAAAGAATACATGCCTGCTAGATCCATGTAGCCATGTGAACCCCATAAGACAAGCGGTATCTTGTAGCGTACAGCAGCCTGCATAGGTACAGTAAAAATTCCGCAATGGCAGTGCCAATTCATGTCACCTTGCAGTTTGAATCCAATGCGATTCATCTTGATTACTACATCGATGCTGGGACGGTAAATAATGTGATCACAATCGAATACCTCTCTCATCCGTTGGAGGTTGTACTCACCTTCAGGAAGGTAATTGTTTCCGTGGTAAGTGACCAAGAGAGGCTTAAGCTTCAGCATCTTGGTGGCTACATGGGCCTGAAAATAACTGTCTTTTCCACCACTCACCGGAACGATGATGTCATAGTTGCTGCCGCTGCGATACTCGGCAACCAGTTTCTGCATCATCTCAAATCGTTCTTCCCAATTGATATTCTTCCTCTGGTCTGATACCCGGCATCCGGAACAAACGCCATTGTCATCAAATAGAAGAGGCATCGCAGAGGCGGCGGGATATACGCAGCGAGTGCAGTACTGCATTTTACTTACCTCTTTTTAAAGGGGATTATCAGGAGTCAAAAGAAAGTCCTGGGCAGATCTATGCCCGTCATTGCTGATTATTGAGTCGCACGTCAATGCCAGCTCTGGCCAAGGCCCTTTTCCCTTTTCGGTCCGTCAGCTCTTTGAAATGCCAAAGGTTGGCGGCCGCGACAGCAGAAGCCCCCGCACGAATTCCGTCCACATAGTGTTCAAACTGGCCGACGCCGCTACAGGCGATGATTGGTATCTTAACGGCTCGGGAGACGGTACTGATCAAATCCAGATCATAGCCCCGACCAGTTCCGTCCCGGTCTATGGATTGCAATAGAATCTCGCCAGCCCCGAGGTCCTCGACCTGGTTGGACCATTCCACTGCGCTCGCGCCGGTGGACGTCCTGCCTCCTTCGATAAATACCTCGTGCCAACCATCCCTGTGATACAGGGCATCAATGCTGACTACAATAGCTTGGCTCCCGAAAAGCTTAGCTGCTTGAGAGATCAGATTAGGGGTTTGAAATGCAGCGGTATTGATTGAGATCTTGTCCGCACCTAGACGAAAACGCTGGGACATATCGTCAATAGAACGGATGCGTCCACCCCAGGTCAAAGGCATGAAACAGGTCTTAGACACCTCTTCGAGGATCGCAAGAGGGTCATTGAGGCTCTTGTACTTATGATCATCTCTACGCATGTCGTATTGGCCGCTGCGGGAAATATCCAAGTAGACGAGCTCGTCAACATTCCATTCATTGAATCGTTTGACCTCATTGATGGGGTTGCCAATGATCTGGTGAATCTTGAATAACTCACTACGGATGAGGAGACCGTTTTGCAATAACAACAAAGGTATGAGGCGTTTCTTGACAGCCATGTCAGCGTCCAATGTGCACAAAATTCTGGAGTACCTTCAAGCCTGCCTTTTGGCTTTTTTCCGGATGGAACTGGGTCCCCCATATATTGCCTTTCTCAATGCTTGCAACGAATTCAATCCCATAGTGACAAGTACCGTCTATCACAGAGGCATCCTCAGGCTTGAAGACATAGCTATGGAGAAAATAGAAAGTATTTTTTTCTCCAAGACCACCACTCAGTCCCTCGTCTTTTCGAAAGTAGACGTCATTCCAACCTATATGCGGCACACGCAGATCAGGGTCATCACACTGGATTTTCTCTACGACACCAGAAATCCAGCTCAATCCGAGATGGGTGCCGTGCTCCAAGCCTACGGTTGCCAGTAACTGTAGTCCGAGACAGATGCCTAAATAAGGCTTTTCCTTTAGAAGGACCTCCTCTTCAAGCGCCTCGATCCAGCCCCTTTTACGTAGATTGTGCATGGCGTCCCCAAAAGCCCCTACGCCCGGAAGGACGATCCTTTCAGCTTCTCGAAGTTCTTCAGGCCCGTCAAGAATTCGGGCGTCTGCACCTAGAACAGAAAAAGCATTGAACACGGATCGTAAGTTACCCATGCCGTAATTGATAATTGCTATCATTTACTCATGACCCGTTTGGATCTTCTATAACAAAACCCCCAACCCCATCATCCGACAGTGTCGAGATAGCCCTGACGCTGACCTGATGGAAGCCATGGGAAAATAAGAAGTCTGGGTCTTCCCTAACAGCGCAAGCGAACAAAAACTGTTTTTTCTCCCATGGCCTATGCGGTGCGTCCGCCAAAGCGATGAGAAAACCCATCGCGTTCAAATCGTCAAGGGTAGCAGGCGAAACGTTTGCTAGGGGGAAGGCGATCTTGATGTCGTCGTTTGTTTCCAGCGTCTTCTTGGCCCCCTCGAGGACGTAAGGCTCGGCCCCGTTCACGGTGATGTTGACAAAATCAACTCGGCTGATGCTTATCTTGTTCTCAAGGATCGAGTCCAGCGTTTCAACCTCAATAGATCGCACCGTGCTTTTCTCTTCAAGACGCTTTTTCCCCCATCGTCTTTCGGCCCCATCCCTGAAACCGCTGAACACATCCGCAATGGTGTTCGAACTGGTATAATCATCAAATAGCAAAAACTCCAAAGTTGCCTTTTCGTTCCAAACACCGGTTTCAAGAACAGAGATGTTATTGATCTGGCAGATGTCCTTATAACGGTTCATGGCCTCAGTGTTCGTTTTATCGGGATCGATACTCAAAACATGGCCGGACTCCCCTATGATACCGGAGATTATTAGCGGATGGGATATGCCGTTATAAATATATTGATCATGAAAACCCACCTGGATGACATGATCTCCCTCTTTCAGGAACTGGAACGGTTGAAGATGCCGATGCCATTCACGGGGCAAGACGTAATGGGCAAGATAGTGATCCTTTTCTTTTGAAATGAAGGGAAAGAAGCTGGCCTCTCTTCCGTACTTCTGCCAGAAGTGGTAATAAAGATCGGCGATGCGGGTTCTAGACTGGAAATAGAATACCATTCTTCTGGGCCCTAGCCGTAGAGAGCTGATTGGGTAACATTATGAAAATTTGCAACCTTCTTGGTATGCCATCCGGATCCCGTCGAGTATGCGTGATATGCCCTGACCGTCAACTGCGTCCCAAGCTCGGTGCGATATCTCGGCAAGTTTTTCATGATCTTTTGCTAGAAGACGGAGTGTATCCGCAATGAATCTTTCTGAGTCTTCGTTTAAGCGGCCGGCATTTATCAACAGGCCTCGTCGCTCGAACAGGCGGGCCAATTGATCATGAAAATCGGAGGGGCAAATGTTGATGCTGGGTAAGCCTAAACAGCATGCTTCATATGTGGTCGTCCCCATGGCCAACAATGCCAAATCGCATTTCAGCATCATTTCAGCCATATCAGGGCTGTTCTGCACAAGGTCATAAGGGTGGGGAAAGCGTTCCAGTTCAGCTTTCAGTTTACTGGTATTGCCATAAGCTGGTCCAACAATGACAAGGACTTCGAAGTCCAGATCGTGGACGGCGGCCAGCGCACGCAGGGCTACCTGGGTGAAACCCATGGCGTCCCCTCCACCCATGGAAATCAGTATCCTTTTGACAGCATTGCGCCGGGTGCTCATGGGATGGAGTTGCTCGAACTTTTCGCCCAGAGGAGCATATTCAGGGCCAGCGTGAATGCTCCCCCTCGCATCCTCAGGTTTCTTGCTGTCCATAAAGGGAGAATGGACGTAGGATACATCGGCATACCATTTCGATTGACCCTGAACCGCGATATTAACAACAGGTAGAATTTGAGTCATTGTCAATATATCGCTGCGTTTTGCCTCGTTACAGTCTGATAGAAAAAAACCGGCTCGTGCGTCACCAAGGAGTTTTGGAATCTCTCGTGTATCAGAAAAAATTTTTTGGTGGAATCCATGAAATTCTATCTTTTCCCTACAGTGCTGGTTGTTGTTAACAATAAAACATGAATCGATGTGGGCCCTGCGAAACTTCTTCGCGATTTCCAGGCAACGCGTGACGTGTCCCAGGCCGATTTCGCGGCTTCCTTGGCAAAAGATCCAAGCTTTCATAGGTATTCTAGGAAATCCGTCCACCTAAGGGGTTCGCCTTTTTCATAGTTGCGCGGTGCTCTCAATCCGAGCACATCGTCAAACTCTTTTACCTTAATAAAATCTCTTTGGGGCCTAAGAGCGATGAGATCGCTGGCCTGAATGACTTCCCCTTTGGCTATTGCGCGGCGCGTGTAAAGCGCGCGACGGATCTTTGCCATTCGTCCCTTCTCCGCTTCGGAGGGATGCTTCTTCCCGTTGCCCATGGCGGTTTCCAGCTCACGAATCATCTGAATCATTTCCTCAAATTCGGGAAACTCCATAGCAAAAAAGTGATCCGTGCCGGGCGATTGGCGATCAAGGGTAGCGTGCTTTTCAATGGCACAAGCACCAAGTGCAACCGCTCCTAAAGCTGTCGTTGGCCCCAGGGTATGGTCAGATAGACCGACCGGCACTTGGAAGGCTGCTCGCATTGTCAGCATGGCTCTGAGGTTGACATCTTCAAATGCAGCGGGGTAAGAGGCAACGCAATGCAATACAATCACTTTATCATTTCCTGTGGAATAGAGTGTTTCCAGAGCCTTATGGACTTCGGCGAGATTTCCCATGCCGGTTGAAAGCAGAATAGGCTTATCGGAAAGTCCCACCTTTTTGATTAAATCCAGATTGGTCAAATCGCATGAGGCGACTTTCATCAACTCAGCACCGGCGTCTAGAAGTATGTCGACGGCTTCAAGGTCAAAAGGGGTAGAAAAAGCCACCAAGTCCCTTCTTTTGGCATAATCAAACAGTTCGGGATACCAGTCATGCGGAACAGAGATGAATTGCGCCCCATTTTTCGACTCGTTGGGGATGAGTCTACCGTTGACAATAATCTTGTCGGACAGGAGCTTATTCAGATCAATCGTCTGAAATTTTACTGCATCAGCCCCGATTTTGGCTGCTTTGTCAATGTAACGCTTCGCTTTTTCGATATCGCCATCATGATTCGAGCCAATCTCAAGGACGATGAAAGCTGGATACCCATCTCCTATGCAACGGTCTCCGATGCTGATTTTCTTCTGGATTTCTGACATTTGATCATCCACCTTCGAAAACTTAGATTCATTTATAATTCTCTCTGCCTATTCCTTCTTTTTAGAAGAAATTCCGCCCACTCAAGATCAAGAGCATTGTCTACATCCAGGCCATGTTCCGGCGGTAAAATGTATGGCACCATGCCAGGGCTAAATGTGGTACCGTACTTCTTGATTGCCTCCCAGCGGCCCATTCTAGCCACAGCAACGGGCCGGTATAATGTTGGGAGTAATTTCTGGTCGTAGGTGAAAACATCTTCCGGCATGAATGCGGGGGTTAAGATCCCTTCCTTGATCTTCAAAGCATGGAAAGGAGTGTGATCGTATGGTACTACTGTGATGACAAAATCAGCGTTCTTTTCCCAAAGAAGTGCAACGGCGCCTCGCACATCCTCAACAGTACGGAGGGGGGCCGTAGGGGTCATCAAGCAAGCGGCGCCGTAGCATTCTCCTTTTTCCTCAAGAAATTGAATCACATGAACCAGGGCTCGGTCTACGGGCACTGCATCTTCACAAAGCTCCTTAGGTCTTTCAATGAGAGCGACACCCTTTTCCTCGGCTATTTCAACGACTTTAGGATCATTCGTTGAAACGAAGACATCGGAAAATACGCCCGCGTCAAGAGCGACTTCAATAGCATGAGCCACAAGAGGTTTGCCATTGAGCAGAGCAGTGTTCTTGCCAGGCAAACGCCTTGAGCCCTTCCGGGCTGGAATAACAGCAATAATAGAGCGGCCAGTTTCGTCCTCTAGGTCTTCAGGCTTTCTCATGACTAAACATCTTCCAGAGAATTTTGCCAGCTGTCATCTTCTTCATATCCGTACTTCTCTAACACGGCCTGCATTTCAGGAAACTGTTTCAACTGTTCCCGAACTCGCAACTTATGGTGACGCCAAGAGCCGATCACCGAAGGATCGATAGGTCGGATTGTCTCAGAAGACATGGTGGGACCTGAATCATGTGACAATTGCTGTGTAACAGGAGAGTCCCGGTCAATGTACCGATAGCATTGATCCAGATCGTGAAGTTTCTCAAGGCCCTCGACCCGTTCCAACAAGTGGTTCTGAGTCTGAATAGGGTCCCGGATCATGTCTTCAAACCTCAAAAATATAAGTTTGGTGGACTTAGAACTCTCTGCGAAGAGGAGGTTACGGAGCCACTCATTGAAGGAGATTATGTGATAATTATTTTTGCTCTGTTTCCATGAGACGAGGCAGTCACGAGGGTCTCGAATCATATAGATAAAATAAGGGTCCAATTTTTTGTAAATGACTCTGACTCTGTGGATGTCATTTGGCCGTTTTGACACGCGCCACTTGAATGAAGATGGCAACTTGGTCTCCAAGGCGTCGGACTCATCGCCGCTGATGATGACATCTCTAAAAGCATGAGGGAAGAGCAAGAACAAGAGACTGGTTCCTGAGCGAAAAGATCCGGTAATGACGATATTTGGTGGTAGAAGGTTGTCCGTTCTTTCTTTCATTTCACTTCTTCTCAGGACGTTAGGATATCGATCAACTGCTCGGCTACGTATGCCACATCGCTATCGGCCATCTTCGGATAAAGCGGAAGGGAGATGCTCCGTTGGAAGACTTTTGTGGCTGTTGGAAAATCCTTCGGCTTAAGGCCAAAATGGTCCCGGTAGTAAGGGTGCAGGTGTAAGGGAATGAAATGAACACTTGTACCGATGCCACGGGTTTTAAGTTCTTCGATGACGCGCTCGCGAGTAAGGCGAGAAGGCAAATCTTGGAGTTGGACGACATAGAGGTGTCTGACATGTCGAATTCCGGGAAGAACAGTCGGCCGGCGGATTTGAGGCACGGCTTTGAAGGCTTGATCGTACAGTTCAGCCAAGTGCTGACGGCGGACGTTGAATTCATCAAGCTTGTGCAACTGGTGGATTCCTAAGGCAGCCTGTAGATCAGTCATATTGTACTTGTAGCCGGGCTCAATGACCTCATAATACCAACTCCCTTTTTCAGAGTACCGTGCCCATGCGTCCTTGCTAATGCCGTGCAGCGACAACCGACGGCAATGGTCGACGAAATTTCGATCCTCGTGGCATGCTATGGCGCCTCCTTCACCGGTGGTCATGTTTTTTATCGGATAAAAGCTGAAGCAGGCGGGCCAATGGGTGCTTCCAATCTTTTTCCCTTTATATTCTGCTCCAATGGCATGGGCAGCATCCTCCACAATTCTGAGGTTGTGTTTCGAAGCGATTTCGGAGATACGGTCAAGGTGACAGGGGTGTCCAGCGAAATCAACCGGAACGATCAACTTGGTCCTCTTATTAATTGTGCCTTCGATCCTATCACAATCAATGTTGAAGGTGTCTTCCTCAATATCTACAAAGCGGGGGGTTGCGCCTAGATGTACTGCAACATTAGCAGTGGCGCAAAAGGTCATGGGTGACATGATCACTTCATCTCCAGGTCCAAGACCGCTGGCCGCATAGGCGATATTTAGCGCAGCAGTGCAGGAACTGACCGCCACAACATCCCATGCTCCCAAATATTCTTTGAGTTCCTGTTCGAACTGGAAAGTTTTGGGTCCTGTCGTCAGCCAGCCGCTCTCTAGACAATGAAGTATCTCTCCTATTTCGTCTTTCCCGATCCACGGCATGCTGAAGGGAATGAATGGTCGTTGTTTTTTGGTCGACGACATACTAAGAACCAAGTTTCACTCTTGCATTAGGATCATTTGCCATTGAAAGATTATTGAAACATGAATGCTGATAGTCCCTGATATCCCATTCGTCAAAAAAGGTCTTCATTTCTTCCAATCCTTCCCTGACTGTTTTGTACTGGCTGTATTCTATTGCATTCGCCAGTTTCGAAGAATCAATCCTATAGTTCCGAGGATCCGTGAGGTTTTCGATGATCTCAATCTCGGTTCCCGGAAACAGCTCTTGTGTTGTTTTCGCCAATTCAAGAATTGTAAAGTTGTTTTCAGCGCTACCCACATTGAAGATCTCTCTACCCACTTTTTCAAGCGGCGCCTGAAGCATTTTCATGATGACGCGTGCCACATCCAAAACGTGTACATTGGGTCTAAACTGCTCGCCACCGAAAACTCGGATTTTTTTGTCAATGGAAGCTTGGGCAGCAAACGTATTGACCACTAAGTCAAATCGTGGTCTATACGATTTTCCGAAAACTGTGGCTAACCGCAGAATCGTAGGAGAAAAAGTGTGACTTGGCATGGACAGTAGCGCTTCCTCAGACATCAATTTAATGCGCGCATAAAAGGATATCGGATTCGTTGGGGATTGTTCGGTCAATACCGTCACTGGATCACGGCTTGCCCCGTAAACGCTGCAAGAGGATGTATAGACAAAACGCTTAATTTGGAGATAGCTGCACAGGCGTGCGATGCAGGCCAAGGCCAAGTAGTTCGTTTTCAACGCATTTTTGGGCATGGCCTGGCAAGCTTGATCGCCGACGATTTCTGCCAAATAGACGACTGCGTCCACACCGTCCAAGGATTCGACAAGGGTGTCTATGTCCTTGGCATCGCCAACGAGAAGCTCACATTGCTTTTCAGACAGGTGGTTTAGAGAGGTATTGTTGTAAATCAGTTTATCCAAAACACGTACTCGGTAGCCATGCTCCACCAGAAATGTACTGAGCACAGAACCGATATATCCACCGCCGCCTACGACCAAGATGCGTTGAAGGTCTCCACCTTTCAATGCGGCCATCTGGGGGATCTCCCTATCTCTAAGTTTCTCCAAGGCAGCAGGGGAGATCATACCCAGCACTTCCTGGTTGCCATGGACGATGGGGATGACAGCCTGCTCCCAGATCTCTTCGCCAGTTTTTCTCATGATCCGGTGGATGATGCTATTAATGGCCTCTTCGTTTGCAAGGTCTGAGTAACGCATAATGACAGGATATTTCTGCATGCACGCTTTGGCCTTGCTGTCTAAGGGGTAACCTCGCAGTATATGTCGCCGCATATCGCCTTCCGACAAAATACCGATGATTTGATGACGTTTGTTAACAACAACCAAGACGCTGAAAGGTGGATCGTACAGCAATCTGAAGGCTTCTAAGAGGGTATCATCTTCATCGATGAAAACCGGTTTTCTGATAAGCATCTGGAGGCTTTTTTGAATGTCTGGTAGGTTCATTTTCAATACCCGCTAACGGACCTTGGCAGTTGCCACTTTGCCATCCATGAAACGCCATTCATAAGAGACTCGTAGTGGAGAAGCTTGAGCCAAGAACAAATCGGCGAGTTCCCCGCTCATACCTAAATCACTTGCGTCACCGATCACATTAAATGCGGCTGCCCTTTCGATGGTTGGCACCAGAAATTTCATTCCATGTTTATCTCTGGCACCTACACTCACGGTATATGTCTGAGGCATTAAGTGGACATTCTTAAAAACACAGGTGATAAAACCTTTGCCTTCAATAAAAGCAGGACGCAAGTCATCGAATAACATGTTGGCAGAGAACATCGAGCCGTACTGGCTTGCTATGCCGACCCAGAAATAAGGTTTTTCGATTCGATTGAAAGCATGGTAGTATATTTCTATAGTAATGTCGTTCCCATATTCAAAATGGGTGGTCGTTTCTCCACAATAATCTTTCAGAAGGAGTCTTTCGATCACCATCTGATGATGATCAGGATGTACTTGCGCTAGCGTCGTTCTAGAAGTCATATTGATAGAGTCGAGATATGTGTTTACAGTATCCTTGACATCACCATCCATTATGACTCTGCCTACATCTAGGCAGATGGCCCTGCCGCACAAACCGCGAATCGCTCCCATGTTATGGCTCACGAACAAGATTGTTCGCCCTTCCTTCGCCACGTCTCCCATCTTCTTTAGACACTTTTTCTGAAAGGCCGCATCCCCCACAGCGAGAACTTCGTCGACAAGAAGGATGCTCGGTTCCAGGTGAGCCGCCACAGCAAAAGCGAGGCGTACATACATGCCGCTGGAATAGCGTTTCACTGGAGTATCGAGAAACTTCTCTATCTCAGCAAAGGCAATGATCTCTTCAAGCTTTTGCTCGATCTCCGATTTTCTCATCCCGAGGATTGCGCTGTTCAAATAGATATTTTCTCTGCCCGTCAGTTCGGGATGGAACCCGGTTCCCACCTCCAATAAAGATCCCACCCGGCCATTAATCTCCGCATAGCCAGCTGTAGGCTTGGTGATGCGGGAAAGGATTTTCAGCAACGTTGACTTGCCAGCACCGTTCGGACCGATAATACCCACGACCTCTCCCTTTTTGACATCAAGGGAAATATCCTTTAGGGCCCATATGTGTCTTTCATTCTGAGAAATTTCTCGGCATTTTTTTCCTCCGAAAAACGGTTCCTTAAAGGGCGATCTGATAACATCAACAATGGTCTCCCTTAAGGTTCTGTAAGAGACATGCTCACCAATCCGGTAAAGCTTGCTCAATTCCCTAGTTTTTATGGCTAGATCAGTCATGAAGATTATATGATGTCTGCAAAATCACCTTCGACCTTTTGGAAATAGAGAAGTCCCGAAGCCAAAAACATCACACTGACTGCTAGGGAGATGGTTAGTTCTGCAGATGATGGCACTTTCGCATTGAGTAGAATCCACCTAAAACCTTCTACCACCCCCACCATCGGGTTAAGGCGATATAGCCAATGCAGGCTTTCGGGAACGAGAGTAGAAGAATAGGCTACAGGGGTTGCGTAGAACCATATTTGTGTCAAAAAAGGGATTGTGTAACGCACATCCCTGAAGCGCACATTTAGGGCCGTGAACCACAATCCTGCCCCAAGTGAAGTGAACACGGCAAAAAGGAGAAATACTGGTAGGAAAAGTAAGTTCAAGCCAGGCGTAATATCATGAAGAAGCATGAGAAAAATGAGCACAACAAAGGAAAGGAGGAAATCGAAGAGACCAGAGAATATCGGAGCCATTGGAATAAGAATTCTGGGGAAGTAGATTTTGGTGATCAGCTTTTCATTAGCAACCAAGCTTTCAGCGGATTGTGAAAGAGCATATGCAAAAAGCTGCCAAGGAAGAAGGGCTGTGTAAATAAAGACAGGATAGGGGATTCCCTCTGAGGGCAGGCGGGCCAGTTTTCCAAAGATGAGTGTGAAGATTGTCATGAAGATCAAAGGTTGAAGAATAACCCATGCGATCCCTAAAACAGTCTGCTTGTACCTAACCTTAATATCCCTCCAGACCAGAAAATAGAGGAGATCCTTGTATTCACAAAGTTCCTTGACTGAGAGGCTGAAAAATCTGGAGGTTGGTTTTATGACAATTTTTTCTGAGTTAGATTTCATATGCCAAGATGAGTACTTTCTGCTTTCGATCGAAATCTTAGGCCGCCGAGTTCTTACAGCTCCGCCCCCTCGGTTACATCCAAGGAAGTCATATAACTTCCTGAATTCACGTGCTTTATTTCTGAATCCCGCCCTGTGGGATGCGCCAGGGCACGATCTGCCCTATGCCTGGTCCTTACTCTTGGCTTCCCAGATCAGGACCCGGGGCCTTTCTTCCAGCTTGGGGAGAAGTTCGTTGAACTCTTCCCGCGTCAGAACCAGAGAGCGTATCTTCCGATTGATATATCGTTCAGTTTTCCTGCTCAAATCGTTCAGGTGATATTGATTGATGCGACCAACCAACAAAAGATCAATGATTCCAGAGTCTTTTCCCTCCGCATAATCATCGATCAGATAAGCCATCTCCAGATCCCCGAGCCTGTTCACAATGCTGTCAATGACTTGATCGACGCCCATGACTTTGCTCACCATGGATTTGAGCTCTGGAAAGAGGGGATGTTCCTGATTTGCCTTGTAAAACACTTGACGGCCGTTTTTCTCGGATTTGAGGAGGTCGCTTTTTGTGAGCTGGTTCAGCTCCTCCCTCACAGCATTTGTGGAAATATTGAATTCCTTGGCCAGTTCTCTCAGGTAGGATCGGGTTTTTGGGTTGGAAAAAAACCTGATCAGCAATTTGATCCGGGTCTTCGATGAGATTAGCCCTGCGAATAGATCCTGCAAGATTGCCCCCTTTTCGAATAGCAATTCTACTCAAAAAATGACTGATTTGTCAAGGGATTTCAACAAAAACCACGGGAGAGAGCCCCCTGCGGAGGAGCGGGGGGAATGGCGCGTCGTTTTTGCGGGGGTGCAGGCGGGGTATGCCGGCGCGTTGGAGCTTGGTTGCATCAATTCACAAACAGTAGGAACTATTTCGAGACGTCAATGAGGAAGGGATCAAAGAGGGCAGTTCATGGCTAGAGTTCCTTAACAAGGCGACGGAGATAATCCCCGTAGCTGCTATTTTGCATGCTGTAGGCCAGTTTCTCCAGCTTTTCCCTGGAAATGTATCCCATGCGGTAAGCGATCTCTTCGAGACAGGCTATCTTCAGCCCCTGACGGTGTTCAATGGTCTGGATGAAATTGGTGGCCTGGACAAATGACTCATGGGTCCCTGCATCGAGCCAGGCAATCCCCCTGCCCAGTTTTTCCACCTTCAGTGATTCATTCTT
>JASFTV010000017.1:0-20106 GCA_050050615.1 Desulfobacteraceae bacterium | reverse complement strand
TTTGGGGAGGGTCCTCACGGAAACATTGATTGAAGACTTCTTTATCATGAATGTCTATAGCTTTGAAATCACCGAGTCGCATGGATGTCAGTGCCTTCCGGTTCCAAAATCTGTATCACCAGACGGAGCTGCAACGATCAATAAGTGATGACAAGTCATTCGGGAACGCTGGAATGTTGGAATGATGGAATATTGGGATCCTGAAAGGAAAAGAATTTCAAAAACCCTTGTTTTGTTTTCTACCCGATATCCCATTTTCCCATTACGCCAACAGTTCATGAGTCGCAAAAACTGGTATCGCTGCAGCCTTTGCACCTCACCCAGGAGCTTGTTTTTTACATCACGTGCATCTCCTTTGATCCATCATAGAAGAGCGTTTGGCCATGGTCAAGGTGTATCAAGCGATCCAGAATGCCGTGTTTTTCCATCTCCCGTTTTATGTCATGCGGAGGAAAGTGAATCGGTTCGTCACCCAGCCGGAAGCTACCCCAGTGAACGATGAGGAGATGTCGGGCATTCAGCTCAGTAAAGGCTTTCGCGGTCTCTTCAGGGTTAATGTGAGAACCGGCCATGAACCACCGGGGTTCATAGGCGCCCAGATTGAAGATTGCAAGGTCGATGGAGCATTCCTTTCCAAGCTCCTTGAAGCGATCAAAGTATGCTGTATCCCCTGTAACATAGATATTCATGCCGCTTGCGGTCTTTATGAGAAATGAGCCCCACAGAGAATCATTGGGCCCTTTCAAAGGGTTCCTATAGGTCCAGTGATTGCAAGGAAGTAACGCAATCTCCCGTCTACCGTCGCGATAGGCATCAAACCAATCCAGTTGCGTTCGATGGGTCATTGCAAGATCTTCGAAGATCTTGTTATAGCCCAACGGGCTGATCACATGGGTATCCTTTCTTAATAATGAAAGGGAATGGGTATCGATGTGATCAAAATGACCGTGGGTGATGAGGATGTGGTCGGGTTGAGGCATCTCTTTCAGATCGAAGGCGAGAGGCGTGAAATCCTTGAACCACAAAAGGCCCTTGAAGACCGGATCGACCAGCAGGTACGTATCCAGATCCTTGATCATGACACAGGCATGTTTTACGAAGGTCACGGCACATCCTTGATAATCCTTTATGCGTCGCCAATCAATATGAACCGGGCTGACGCGTTCCTCATGGTAGAAGCATTTGAAATGATTTTCGGCAAACAACTTCCAGTACAGAACGCGCCATAGATTGCCGTGTTTCCCCGTACTGAAAGGGTTCAAGAAACGGCCATCCCCGTGATGCACCTTTCTTTCAGTGATTTCTCTAAGACTGAGTGGGTCGATCCCTGGTAAAGGCTGAACTCTTCTCTGAGAGGCCATGGCCGGATTGTGAGGACGGCAAGAAGGCAAAAGGCCCAGCAGGGCAAACCATTTGCTCCATGTGAACGCTTGCTTCAGAAAAACACGCCGGTTAATAGACCCCCTGTTCATCATCTTTTATTACCGTAACAGAAGGTGTCAAGCCTACGCGGGGTGTTGCCCGAATCATCACGAAGGTGCTTGTGTAAGGGCCTTGACACCTTTTCTTATATACCGAGGCTCCCGGCAATCGCCATGGAAGCACCGCCCCCCTTTCCATCCTCCGTAGCAGGCTACTGCGGACACCGTCGGCCATAGCCTTTGGCGTCGGGCGAGGACGGCCGCTGCCCCCAACGAGTCGGCTCAGCGACCTCTGTGACCCCCTGTGTCCAGCAAGAAATGTCGGCCATGCTCAGTTTCGTAAGGGGGAACCGGAGACCCGCCCCGCATCGCGAGACCTCAGCCGAGGCGGACGGGGCATTTCATGACCTCATAGACTAACATTAACTTTACCACAAATGCGAAAATGTCAATGGCGCGTTCTCTCTGCTACACTCTCCGGATTCGAATGACCGCAGGGGCCATTTCGTCGTATTCCTGTCGCAGCTGAAGCACGACGATAGCACTGATCACCAGAACGCCGCCCAACATCTGCAACCCTTCCATCGTCTCCCCCAGGGCAAAGAAGGCCATGAAACCTGCTGAAATGGGCTCCAGGGTCGCTGTGATGCTCGCTCGGGTAGAACGGATATAGTTGATTCCCATAAAGTATAATCCGAACGGAAGGATGGTTCCCACGACGACAATGTAGAGAATCCAAGCCCATTGGGACCGTGTAAATCCCGCGGTTATGTAATGGAAAGGTGTGTAAAGGATATGCCAGGTGAGGGCAGCGAACGCCATGGCATAGAAGAGAACCGTCCATGGTCGATAACGATGCATCCCCCTCTCACCAAGCAGGCTGTAGGTTGCAAAACAGACAGCCGAACCTAGGCCCCCCATAATTCCCAGTCTGTTCATTTTGAGAAGTTCCAGGTTGTAGCCTCCAACGACAAGGTAGCAACCGCCAAAGGCGAGAACAAGCGCTGCGAGTTTGCCAAATGTCGGGCGTTCCTTCCAGAAAAAGACAGAGAAAATAGCGACCAGAATGGGGGCCATGTATTGAAGGAGTATCGCCGCAGCCACCTGAATCTTGCTGATCGCATAGAAATAGGTACTCTGTACCCCGGCCATACCCAGGCAACCCAGAATCAGGAAATAACCCAGGTCCCTGAGCCGGATGCGAAGAAGCGACCTTGAAAAGATGCCGAATATTACCGCCATGATGGCTGTGGACAGGGTGACGCGGATCTGAACCAGTTCGATAGGGCCCATACCGCCACTGAACAGGGCCTTGGCCGCTGTCCCTGACGACGCCCATAAGACAGCGGCCAGGCTGGCACAAACATAACCCTTTATTGGATTAATTCGCGCTGAAATCAATGAATGACCTTGAATGATCTGTAAAGCCTTTTAAGTTTATCCGCAGGCCTCTTCGCCTCTTCTGGAATCAGAGTCCCGCCATAGATTCATCTTTCACAATCCTGAATGCGGCCTGCCCTGCGGCAAGGAACTGACCTTCACTGTCATGAATTTCTGCCCGAGCAAAGCTGAGGTGGCCCGCGCGGTGTATTGTCCGGGCAAAACAGGTGAAGACCTCGCCTTTTGCAGGAGACGTGTATTGAATGTCCGTATTGATGGTCGCGCAGTTATATCCGGGATCCAGCTCGGAAAAAACAGCACACGCCATGGTGGTGTCCATCAATGTAAAGAGCACCCCTCCGTGGGGCTGACCGGGAAAGGGCCAGCAAAGCGCGGGGCTGGGCTCTAATCGAGCACGCGCCTCACCTTTGGCCGCCTCCTCGACTTGAATGCCGATCGCTTTGTACAGCGAATTCTCGTTCAACCACTTCAAAAATTTTTCCGTGACCTCCATTTTTTGTCTCCATTTCCAGACTACATCTGACCGAGGAATACTAAGGAAAAACAAAGGAGCGTGTCAATTCAAAACACGCCTTTAGACGGCTCTTTTGTACCTCTCGCGGCGTTTGCACAGTCACTCAGGTCTTGATATCTCAATTCCTAATCCTTCGGCCTCTCTTCAAGCCCGTAGCCTTCAAGGCCGGTCGATAGAGGCCATCTACCGCCTTTCAATTTCAGCCGCTGACAGATCCTTTTAGCATTTAGGGCCCGGATATGCTCAGAGATAAACCCTTTTATGAATATCAAAGCAAGGCATTTCTTGCTTGACAGGCCGAGATACTTTTCCTATATTGCGGTCTTATGTCAATTATGATATATAGCCAATTTGATATATACGCATCCGGAAGGAGGTTAGAGCATGTGCCGGGGAATGGTTAGAAAACAGGCCAGCCTCTTCGCGCTGATTTTCTTTGTCATCATCTCTCTATGTTTCGCAGTGATGGCAGAGTCCAAGGTCCTCAAGCTGTCCACCACCACGAGCACGGAGAATTCCGGGCTCATGGATGTATTGCTCCCAGGGTTTACAAAAGATACCGGCATTGAGGTCAAAATGTTTGTCAAAGGCACAGGGGCTGCCATCCGCGACGGCATGGACGGCAACGTGGATGTGATCTTTGTGCATGCCAAGCCAAGCGAAAAGAAGTTCGTGGCCGATGGATATGGCACCAAGCGCTATGCGGTCATGCACAACGATTTTGTGATCTTGGGTCCAGCCAGCGATCCCGCAGGGATCAAAGGTATGCCAGACTCACCCAAGGCGCTCAGAAAGATCGCCGAAGCCAAGGCCCGATTCGTATCCCGCGGCGATGACAGCGGCACGCATATCAAGGAACAGACCCTATGGAAGGATGCTGGCCTGCCCCTTACGACCGAGACCAGGGAGATCGTCAAAAGAGGAAAAAAGGGTAAGATCTCCTTCGAGCACCCCGGCGGTCTCGGTTCATGGTATTTCTCCATCGGGCAGGGCATGGGAAAGACCCTCACTTATGCGGAGGAAAAGCAGGCTTACACCCTCGCTGACCGCGGAACCTACCTAAAGTATAAGTTCGGGAGAAAACAGGGCCTCGATCTCGACATTCTCTACGAAGGGGACCCGAAGCTCTACAATCCCTACGGGGTGATTCCCATCAACCCGAAAAAACACCCTCATGTCCGGTACGAGTGGGCGGAGATTTTTGCCAACTGGTTGTTGTCACAGAAGGCTCAGGCGATGATCGCAAACTACAGGATTCACGGACAACAGGCTTTTTTCCCGGATGCGATTCCGGATGCTAAGTAGTTCATTCACCGTAGAGCCCAGTGGAATGTGCTTTACGTTTCATGAAAAGATCACAAGTTTTGGTCATGGGGCATCCCTTATTACTGAATCCTAGACATAGAAAGCCATCTCATGAGTTTTCTTACTGACAGTTTTCTATCAGCCATTCTTCTTCTGTGGTCCTTGGACCCTGAACTCTATTTTATCATCTATGTCTCTCTCAAGGTGAGCCTCAGTTCAACGCTGATCGCGAGCCTGCTGGGCGTCCCAACAGGATTCTTTATCGCGCTCAAAGAATTTCGTGGGAAGCGCGCGGTTATTACCGTCCTCAACTCTTTGCTTGCCCTGCCCACCGTGGTTGTGGGCTTGCTTGTCTACGCCTTCATTTCGAGGAGAGGCCTTCTCGGAATTTTCGATCTTCTTTACACGCAGACGGCCATGGTCATCGGACAGGTTATCCTCATCCTTCCTATTGTGGCCTCCTTAACCATTGCGGCCATCAGCCGCATTGACGACAGGCACAGAAAAACGGCCATGACATTGGGGGCCACCCCTTTTCAAACATCCCTTGTGATCTTTCGAGAGGCCCGTTTTGGCGTCCTCGCAGCTATCATTACCGCCTTCGGGAGGGTCATCGCAGAAATCGGTGTGGCCATGATGCTCGGCGGGAATGCTAAAGGCTACACCCGCACCATGACCACAGCCATGGCTCTTGAATATGACAAAGGAGAGTTCGTCCTGGCGATCGCCCTCGGGATCGTTCTCCTCTTGATTAGTTTCACGGTGAATATCTTCTTTAGCTATATGCAGGGGAGAAGCAGGGTATAATGCTCTTCATGATAAAAGATCTGACTAAGGTTTATGGAAACAGGACTGTTTTGGATATTCCGAATCTGGCCTTCCAAGAGGGCATCATATACGCTCTTCAGGGACCGAATGGGTCGGGCAAGACGACCCTTCTGGAAATCCTAAGTCTGCTTATCCCCCCGACCACAGGGGAAATCACATATGGTGCCAGGAAGATTGTTTTCAGCAGCAACAACATGACAGCCCTACGCCGGGAAATTGTGATGGTCCAGCAGAACCCGGTTCTCTTCACGACCACGGTTTACAAGAACGTGGAGTTCGGGCTGAGGATCAGGGGGGCTTCCAAATTGGAAAGGCAGAAGGTTATTGAGGAATCCCTTGATCTCGTGGGGATGGGCGCCTTTGCAGGGGCTGAAGCGTCCAAGCTGTCCGGTGGAGAAACCCAACGGGTGGCCATTGCCCGTGCGCTTGCCTGTTCACCCAAGGTCATGTTTTTTGATGAACCCACTGCAAATGTAGATGTGGAGAACCAGATCGTTATTGAACAGATCATACAGGATATCAATACACAGAAAAAAATCTCGGTCATTTTGACCACCCATAATCTCACTCAGGCATCCAGGCTCTCACAAGAGGTGATCTCCCTTTTTGAAGGGAGGCGGGTGCCCTCCATATTCGAAAACATGTTCAGCGGCAGAATCGAAATCGATGACGCAGGCAATAAGCACTGTTTGATTCAGGACAAGGTGAGACTCCTCACAGAAACCGAAAGGAGGGGAGAGGTGAGATTGTCCATAGATCCCTTGAAGATAAAGATATTATCGGTTCAAGAGCTTGATCCCAAAAAAAACGTCTTCAGGGGAAGGCTCGTTCAGCTTACGGAGGAACAGGATCTCGTGCGGGCTGTGCTTGATATCGGGATTCCCCTCAATATCCTATTACAAAAGGATACACTAAGGCAGAAAGCGCTGAATATAGGCGATGAGGTGGGCATCTTCTGTCCTAAAGAAGCCATCCAGATATTCTGAAGCAATTCAAAGGCGAACCCCTGTACCGGCCATGCAAGACATGCTGTCTCGCCAGGGTTCATCGCCTCGCTTGAGGGAGAGCAATCACGGAGAGACACAGCGAGGAGGACAGGGCAAAGCCGGATTGCGATAAATCTTTGCCAATATTGCTTGTCTCTAATGAGACGGGGACCCTTTAAGGAATATGAGTACCTCCTCCTTCTTGCTTTTCTTACTTCTTGGCCTCTCAATGTCGGTCGTTTTTCTCAACTCGACACGGTAAATATGGTAGTCCTCCTGGAGATGCTTTAAGAGACATTGCCTAATGTTTTCTTGAGCATTCTCTGCATCCGGATACGCGATTCTTTTCCGAACACTCACCGCTTCCTCAACTTCAAATTCACCTTCTGCTTGATCCGAGTCATCCCCGTTGAATTCAGACAGGTTGTTGTCAGGTGTTTTTTCCTTCTTGCCGGAGGATAGGAAGAAGTCGGCAACGTTTTCTAGCTCACGGGCAGCGCTCTTTTTTTCCATTTTGGATAGCCTCCTTAGCTTTTTGCGAATGGCAGGCCTCGCGTCCCCCTTCCTGACGCATTTCGCGGGCTTTTGGATCTCAATAGCCTTCTTTTTCAAAAGCAAGTATACGCCCTGAATGGACCGGCTATCAACGCGGCCATATCTGAATACTGAACCCGGGATGGGCGATGCGCTACAAGGCGATAGGCTGATCGCTGCTGGGTGATTTTTCTGCCATATCCGTATATTCTTCTGTCTTCTGTAATAGATCCTGCGCCGCATTCACTGTATCGGAGGCATATTCCATATCAGCAGCACCTGTGCGAATCACTTCATCAGCTAACGCTTCATAATCTTTGTGACCTATGGCCCGTTTATCGTATTCACCGATTGGCACGCCATAATCCACGGTCTCCCGCAGGCGGATGTTGTAACGGATGACGGTATCAAAGACGCTCTCTCCAAATTCCTCTTGAACCTTTTCGAGAACATGTTTCGAGTATCGGGTCCTGTAGTCATACATTGTAATCAGGGCGCGAGCTTTTATGTCGTGGTCGAGCTTCTCCTTCAGCATCACAACGATTTCCATGAGTTTGGAAATGCCGCGAAGGGAAAAAAGACTTAGATCGATGGGAATAATCACTTCCTTACAAGCCCGAAGGGCGTTAAAGCAAAGATGGCCAATGCTGGGCGGGCAGTCAATAATGATGTAGTCATAGGGTTTCTTGAGTGACTGGATGGCACGCAGGAGCCTGCTTTCTCTGGCATCGACGCCTGTGAGCTCCTGCTCAGCGGCAGTCAGTTTTGCATTTGACGGGGCAAGGTCAAAGTCGTCTCTGATGGGAATGCGAATGTCTTCAATCCCAATCAAGAAACTCTCCCCCAGCTTTATGACATCGTAAATACTCCTTTCAAGATCGAAAGGCTTTATGTTCAGTCCCATGGTTGCGTGCGCCTGAGGATCAAAGTCAATAAGCAGCACCTTTTGATTCCTTCTTGCTAACGAGGATGACAGGTTGATGGCTGTTGTTGTTTTGCCACATCCGCCTTTTTGATTCGCACTTGCGATAATTCTCATAAAGCCCCTCCTTTTCTTTTGACGTTAGTTTAGAGATCGGAGTTTGGTTGCATGGCTGGCCTCTATACCAAAAACGAAATCAATTTTCAAGAGAAAGATACCATATGTTGTATTTTTTTCTCGATATGACCCTAGCTGTTGTATAAAAGAGAACAATTTTAGCAAGGGCAATGAGAGGCTTTTGTTTTCTCTAGAAAATTACGGGAAAAGCAATTTTTATAAGAGAAAGGCTGATACGGAGCTTAGTATGGATGCTTTGCGCAAGGCGGGCTTGAACGGCTGTGGAGGAAAGGCGTGGAGCAAGAGGCTCACTACTCGCTGCCCAAGGTGACCAATAGCTTCTGGCCGGGGCGGATAATGGTTTCTGGAGTGATTTTGTTTAGGCGACACAGTTCGTTTAACGACATGCCGTATCGCCTGGCTATCCTGGTAAGAATCTCGCCCCGCTGGACGACATGGTAACCCGTTTTGGCCTGAGACATCGCTTCCTTGCTGATACGCCGGGCCTCGATAGCCGATGCAACAGATCTTTCCATTTCGGCCATGGATCGCTCGAGCTTGCTAAGCTGCCTTTCGAGGCGTGCTATCTTTTCCATTTCCCCTTCAAATCGGGCTAGCTTTGCCTCCACTTCTTTAAGTCGAGCCTCGATGGACGTCAGTTTCTCACTCGATTCGTTATGACCACATCCGAAAAATAGAAGGAAAACGCTCGACAGTGTCAGGACTTTGAAAGCTCGAAGAATCAAAGTTGACCGATCGGTTTCAAGCGTGACTGAGCTCTTGCTGAAGTCACGCTTTTCTTCTCTTTTCCCCGTATGCGCCTGATCCTCCACCGTTCCTCTTGCCTGTCCTTCCATTTCTATACGCGGATACTGACCCATCGCTTTCTCCTTTCCACTATCAAATTTATGAAACGACACACAGTTTTTCAGGTCAAGGAAAATCGGCTTACAGCGGCCGCGTTGCGCAAACGCCACAACGTTCACATGCACCTATGTCGCAGACATCCGACTCCACGCCTTCCAGAGCCAGTTCATATTCCTTGATCAGGTGTTCTCGGTAGATGCCATGATCAATGAAATCCCATGGAAGCGTCTCGCCAAGCCCTTTGGGTCGGTGGACAAAGAAATCGGGATTAACCTCAGAAAAGCGGAACGCCTTCACCCAATCCTGGTCAAGTTGATGGGCCAATTTGAGGATGGATGCGACCCGTCTGTCCCCAGTGGACAGCAAGGTTTGAACATAGGCCCATTTGGGAACATCGAAATTCACCTTCACCCCGCCTTCCCGTACTACGGCCTTCTTTAACCACTTCTGTTTCTCTTTCAAACTTGTCACGTCTTCCAGGGGAAACCATTGAAAGGGTGTGAAGGGCTTCGGCACAAAACAATTCACAGTCAGTCTTATCTGCCCTATTTTGCCACGGGTGCTTGATTCTTTAACCACGTGATGTTTGATGGATTTCACCAGTTCAAGAATCTCGGAGACATCCCCCCTCGTCTCTGTGGGGAGTCCGATCAAAAAGTAAAGCCTGAGGCCGAAGTCCCCTGTACCGGCGATCAAACGGACAGCATGGATGATCTGATCATGTCGCAGATGCTTGTTGATGACCTTTCTCAGCCTTTCGGATCCGGCTTCCGGGGCGATGGCGAGAGTTTTTTGACCCACATGTTTCAAATGCTCAACCAATGGTCGTGTGATTGAATCCGCTCTCAGAGAAGAAACGGAAAACGTTGCACCCTTCTTCGCAATGACACCGGTCAAATTTTCTATGCCCGGGGTATCCGAGACGCACGCGCTCAGGAGACCTACACGGTCCGTCTCCTCGAGCAGCTTCTCGACGCATGAGCGGAGCTCAACCTCCTCGCGCACCCTTGGTGGACGGTACACGTACCCGGCCGCACAAAAACGGCATGAACGGCCACATCCCCTGCCGAGTTCGATCAAAATCCTATCTGCAAATTCTGTCTCCGGCGCCAGAATCTTTGACGTATTTACAGGCACAGCTTGCAAATCCTGACAGCGCACCTTTATCTTTTCGGGAATACCGTCTTCTGTCGGTTCCCTGGATGCGATGGTGCCGTCCTTGTGGTATTCGACGCTATAGAAAGAAGGAACATAAAGGGATTGGATATTTCTTGTGAGGTTCCTTAAAAGGTCTTCTTTTTTCTGATGGATATGCTTGATCTCTGAGAATAAGTCCAAGAACGGATCCAGAACAGCTTCCGCCTCCCCCAATAAGAAAAAGTCGAAGAAGGCAGCCAGAGGTTCCGGATTCATAAATGTAGTGATCCCCCCGGCCATGATCATGGGGCGGGCATCATCTCTTTCTTCTGAAAGAAGGGGGATCTTACCTAAATGGAGGATGGTCAGGATATTGGGATAATCGTTCTCAAAGGAGAGCGAAAAAGCGATGAGATCAAATCGGTGAAGCGGTGAAAGGGACTCCATGGACAGGAGTCCCTTTCCATTTTTGAGATGGAGGGACATCTCCTTGTTTTCGGGAAGAAAAACACGCTCGGCAACAACATCTTCTCTCCGATTCAATAAGTGGTATGCAATCTGAAATCCCAGGTTAGACATGCCGATGCGGTAATAATTGGGGTAGACGAGGGCCATGGATGTTCTTCCACCCCATTCCTTTCGTATAGCCCCTTTTTCTCTGGCCAGCCGAGCCCGGTAAAGGGAAACAAGCTTATTCGACACGTCTTCAACACCTTTTGGTTCTCAATCAATCCGCCTTTGCCCTAAGAAAGGTAGGATAGTCAAGATGATCTTTGAAGAAACCTCGTTTGAAAAAGCCTTTCTTCCTCTGATTCTCGGTTTCTTCTCTTTCCATCGAACTGTAGGACTCGTTTCCGAGTCTCTGGAATGTCGGGACGTCCAGACTTTCACCGTTCATGCCTCTTACAGTCCAGGGATCCTGTGCCTCCTCAGGTGTGACATCCCGCAATCTGACCACCTTACGGTAGTGTTCTCTATCAATCCCCGTTGCTATGACCGTGATCTGAACCTCATCTCCCATGTTGTCATCGAAAACCATACCCCAGAATATCTCCGCATCCGTATCAACCTCTTCTCTGATGTAGTTTGATGCTGCATCGATCTCTTCCATCGTCATATTGGAAGGGCCTGTAATGTTCATCAAAAGCCCCTTTGCCCCATTGACGGAAATGTCCTCGAGAAGAGGGCTGTTGATCGCCTCGCTGGCCGCCTCAGTAGCCCTGTGATCCCCGCTCGCCCGGCCGGTTCCCATTATGGCCGTTCCCATTTGCTCCATCACCTTCTTAACATCCGCAAAATCCAGGTTTATGAACCCGGCGCTCATAATCAGATCAGAAATCCCTTTAACAGCGTGAAGGAGAACCTCATCCGCGCGGACAATGAGCTCTTTAAAGGTGCTGTTCTTGTCACCGACACATTTCAGCCGTTCATTGGGAATAATAATCAGCGTATCCACCTCTTTTTTGAGTTTCTCGATCCCGTCGAGCGCCCTTTTCATCCTTTTCTCTCCCTCGAATTTAAAGGGCTTGGTCACCACGGCAACGGTGAGAGCGCCACTTTCCCTGCACTCCCTTGCCAGGATCGGGGATCCACCTGTTCCTGTACCGCCGCCCATCCCGGCTGTTATGAAGATCATGTCCGATCTGCCGATGGCGTCTCTGACATCATTGATGTTCTCTTCGGCGGCTAAGCGGCCTATTTCCGGATCCGACCCTGCCCCAAGCCCTTTTGTGACGGACACGCCGAGCTGTATGTTCTTGGAACATGCCGATCGCTCAAGATCTTGGCTATCCGTATTGGCCGCTATGAATTCAACGCCCTTCAACTTGGCGGCAATCATGTTATTGATGGCATTACCGCCAGCCCCGCCAACGCCAATGACTTTTATTTTGGCATTGTATCTTTCTTCCTTTTTTTCTTCCACAAATTTGAATTTCATACATGTCCCTCCTCTCTATTCAGCCTGAAAATGGCTGTTAGATGACGTCCTTAAACCATCTTTTCATTCTTTCCATGACACGGCCGAAGATGTTTGTATCCCTTATGCGAAACTTTTTTCCCTCCTTGATCCTTTTTGCGCCGTAAAGAACAAGGCCGACAGCTGTCGCATACATCGGTTTGTTCACCACCTCGACCAGCCCGCTGATCCATTGGGGAAAGCCCGTTCTCGAAGGGGAATTGAATATCTGCTCCGCCATCTCCGGAATCCCGGGAAGCTCAGCAGAACCTCCTGTGACAACAACGCCCGAATTGATCATATCCTCGTATCCTGAACGGATTAGCTCATTATGAATAAGGGTAAAGATCTCCTCCACTCTCGGTTCCATTATCTCTCCCAAGATCTCCCTGGACAGGACCCTTGACTCCCTGCCCCCAACGCCGGGCACCTCGATAGTCTCATCCTTACCGATCATGGACGAGAGAGCACATCCATACTTTATCTTGATCCTCTCTGCCTCTACCATGGGTGTCCTCAGGCCGATAGAAATATCATAGGTGAGGTTGTCCCCTCCGAGAGCCAAAACAGACGTATGCTTGATCGTGCCACGTGAGAAAACGGCCAAGTCGGTTGTTCCTCCACCGAAATCAAGAAGAGCCACACCTAGGTTGCGCTCTTCATCAGTGAGCACCGACTCACTGGATGCCAAGGATTGGAGCACAATATCGCAGACATCCAAACCAGCCCTGTTTGCGCATTTGATAATGTTCTGCGCAGAGGTTACGGCTCCCGTGACGATATGAATCTTTGCTTCCATTCGAACACCTGACATGCCAACAGGATCGCTGATCCCATTCTGGTCATCCACAATAAACTCCTGGGTTAGGACATGGATCACTTCACGATCCATAGGGATCGCCACCGCGCTGGCCGCTTCAATGACCCTTTCGATATCTTTCTTCGTAACCTCCTTTTCTTTTAAGGCGATCACCCCGTGGCTATTGAATCCCTTGATGTGCCCGCCTGCGATCCCGGCATAAACAGAGCCTATTTCACAACCTGCCATGGTCTCTGCTTCTTCGATCGCTTCTTTGATTGAATTCACCGTCTTTTCGATGTTGATGACCACGCCCTTTCGGAGACCTTCGGACGGATGACTGCCAATACCGATGATCTCTGTCGCATCAGGTCGCACCTCACCGACTACCGCGCAGATCTTGGTCGTTCCAATATCCAAACCGACAATGATCTCTTCAGCCATGATTTTGTCCTTTTATGAACACTCTCTTTCTACCCTTTCTTGAACGATACCGCGGCACCTGCGTCATAATTTAGATTGATGCTTCTCACCATGTGAATGCGACCCGTGCTGTTCAGGTGCTCCACCACCTTTTTCAGATCACCCATTCTCATGGCCAGATCAGTTCCATTTAATCTGATGACCGCCGGTAGAAAAGAGAAATAGAGTGAAACCTGCCTGTCCTTTTTGAGATGGACCTCGGAAAGATTATCCAGAGACCAAGGCGCCTTCTCTGATTCAAGGATCCTTAATACCTGAACCGCACGATCCACGTCTTTTTCCCTGCCATTTCCGCCTTTAGAGATGCCGGTGATAACCGGGTAATCTAGACTGTCCGTCTCATGCGTCTCTTTGAAGATTTTTCCCCATCGGTTGATGTAATAGAGCTTGCTCTCCATGGCAACGATCGCCCAGGGCTCCTCTTTTTCTGCCCGGATCACCAAAGTATGGGGAAAACGCTTTTCTAGATTGACCGAACTGATCCATGGGTGTTTTTCAAGGCTCTGCCTTAACTCAGTGAGGTTGACCGCCAGCAGGCTCAATTCAAAGTTCAGGTTGCACATTTGAAGAAGCTCGTCTTTCAACTCGCCGTCAATCCCCTGAAAGACAACTGTTTCGAGTCTGATGTAAGGAGATGTGAGCAAATATCCGTACAGCGACAAAAAAGCAAGGCTTATGACAACCCCCCCTGTCACCACAAAGGAGATCCTGACAAAGCAGGAGCCGATCAAACGAAATGCGTTCCAGACCTTTGAAAGCATCCCGCGCTTCTTTTTCTTAGCTACCTGCCGAGTCAAAACCGATCGACGCTTCATCACAAGCCTCTAAACAGATGGTCATAACACTTCCCAGAATGCTCTGTTACTCCGCCCGTTCCCTCGTGCCACGCAGTGGTAGGCGCATGTTAGGGGGGAGGAGATTTCACCAAAACATTGCAAGGCCACGTGTGCCTTTGAGGAGATCCACGCTATTCGCCCACAACCTTTATTTCCAGTTCAAGCTCTATGCCTGCCGCTTTCCTCACCTTCCGTTGAGCGAGATTCATTAGGGCCAAGATATCTTCCGCTTTGGCCCCGCCCGTGTTGACGATAAAGTTTCCGTGTTTGGGCGAAATCATGGCCCCGCCTATCTTTTTCCCTTTCAAACCGGCCATTTCAATAAGTCGGCCGGCATAATCATCGGGGGGATTTTTGAAGACAGATCCACCACTGGGATATTCCAGAGGCTGTCTCGCTTTTCGCTCCTTTAGATATCCTGCCATCCTGGCAGCAACGATGTCCGACCTTTCACGATCCAATTCAAATCTGACTTTTGTGATCACCGTCCCCTCCGGAATGGATAGCGCCCTGTAAGAAAAAAGGAGCTCTGAACGTTCTCTTGTCACCAATTCCCCGTGCTCCGTAATCATCTGAACTTGCTGAACCCTGCTCCCGATATCCTTCCCCCAAGCACCTGCATTCATGGCCACGGCGCCTCCCACAGTACCGGGGATGCCGGCTAGGAATTCCAGTCCGCCCAACCCTTTCTCACGGCAATAGTTCAACAGCTCAACGATGGTGACCCCCCCTCCGCTCACTATCATTCCCTCTGTTTTGCCGCTCTTTTCGATGCTTGCCAGATTCCCCCGGAGCATGAAGACGACCCCTTTGAAACCGCCATCTCTCACCAGAAGATTGCTCCCTCTCCCGACGACCAGATATGGGATTCCCTCTTCCGTGACATAGCAAACCACCGCTCGGAGATCATTCAACGTCTCAATGAAGCAAAGCGCCTCCACCTTCCCTCCCACGCGGAAGGTCGTGTATTGCGCCATAGGGCAATCGAATTGGATGCCTTTGGGAGCGATCCCGGCGAGTGCCTGTCGTTGCCCTTCATCCATCATAGACTCCCCATGGCCCGATGCGAGAGACTACGGTCATCTCCCAAACCTTCTCTTATCTCATCGCCCTAGCCTCTCCAGCAGCCTGTCGGCGACACGATGAACGTTTCCCGCCCCAAGGGTCATAACCACATCTCCAGGACGGATCAGTCCCAAAAGGAACTCCAAGATCTCGTCCTGATCCTCACACAGCATAACATCCTTATGCCCATGTTCCTTTATGCCTCGGTATAGCCATGCCGCATCCACCCCTTCAATCGGAGGCTCGCCTGCCGAATATATGGGGGTCACAATGAGTACATCTGCATGGTTGAAACAGATGACAAAACGATCAAACAGCAACTTGGTTCGACTGTATCTGTGCGGTTGAAAAACGACCACAAGGCGTCTTTCCGGCCAGCACCCTCTCGCTGTTTCCAGTGTGGCTGAAATCTCCGTAGGGTGGTGGCCATAGTCATCAAGAACAAGGACGCTGTTCTTTTCGCCTTTGAGCTGAAACCGTCTTGCCAGCCCACCCAAATCTTTTAGACCCTTTTTGATGTCCGCCATGCCGACGTCCAGCTCAAGACCGACACCTATCGCTGCAAGGGCATTGAGGACATTGTGATTGCCCGGCATACCCACAACAACCCGGCCCAAGGACCGATTCTGATACACGACTTCGAACCCTGTCTGCAGCTCACTGCTCTCAATATCTTTAGCCCTTAGATCGGCCTGGGAGCTCATGCCGTAGGTGAGATACCTCTTCTTCAGATGAGGAATAATCCCTTGAATCTCTTCGTTGTCCAGACACAGGACAGCCAGACCATAGAAGGGGATTTTGTTTATGAAGCTGACAAAAACATCCCGTACCGCCTCGATGTTCCCGTAGTAGTCCATGTGTTCATAGTCGATATGGGTCACAACGCCGATGGTGGGGGAGAGAACCATGAAAGAGCCATCGCTTTCATCCGACTCGGCCACCAGGAACTCACCCTGGCCCAACTTCGCATTGGATCCACCCCAGATGTCCAGCCTTCCACCAATGACCACAGTAGGATCAAGGTTGCCGCTCATTAGAATGGAGGCAATCATGGATGTGGTGGTGGTTTTTCCGTGCGCTCCCGCAACCGCGACACCGTATTTCAGCCGCATCAATTCCGCCAGCATCTCGGCCCTCGGGATGACCGGAATGTATCTTTCCCTGGCTTCACCGATTTCAGGATTGTCATCGGGCACAGCGGAGGAGTATACGACCACATCCGCCCCTTCGATATTTTCCTTGCTGTGGCCCGTGAAGATTTTTCCCCCAAGATCGGAGAGGCGCTTGGTAACCGCTGAGTCTTTAAGGTCCGATCCACTCACTTCATAGCCGAGATTGAGCAGGAGCTCGGCGATTCCGCTCATGCCGATACCACCGATGCCCACAAAGTGAATGTGCTTGGCCTTACCGAAAGTCCGCATCTTCAATCATATCCATCAACAGGTCTGCAATGACCCGAGCCGCATCAGGTCTCCCAACACGCCTTGCCGCGTCTCCCATCTTTTGAAGGGCTACCCTATCATCCATATATCTCATCAGGAGATCTGCCAGACCCTCACCACTCAAATTCTTCTGAAGCACCATCTCCGCACCGCCGACCTGAACAAGCACACCCGCATTGGTCTCTTGGTGCCTGTTGGCTGCATGGGGATACGGTATCAGGATGGAAGGCTTGCCCAAGGCGGCCAACTCGGAAACTGTGCTTGCGCCCGCCCTGCTCACAACGATATTTGCCCGGTTGTAAGCGTCTGCCATCTCCTGAATAAAAGGGGTGACTTTTCCCTCGAGACCCCTCTGCCTGTAAGCCTCCAATACCCGGCTGTAATCTCTCTCCCCGGTCTGATGAATCACCACCGGGTCTCGCCCCCTATTTCTCAAGATCGCAAGCGATTCCACAAAGGCTTCATTGATCGCACGTGCCCCCTGGCTTCCACCCATAACCAAGACAGTGAAGCCCGTATCCCTTCTCTCTTCAGGTGCTTTCTCCTTGAGAAGTGCTTCGCGAATCGGATTTCCGGTCAGGAAAAGAGAGCCCCCCGGGAAATGCGCTCTACTCTCCTCAAAAGCGATGAACACCCGGTCCACTCGCTTGCATAACAGGCGGTTTGTTAGACCTGGGAAGGAGTTCTGCTCATGAACCGCGGAAGGTATGCCCATCATCCTGGCCGCAAGGCAGACGGGTCCAGAGGAATACCCTCCCACACCAAGAACGAGACGTGGGGAAAACCTCTTGATGATCATCATGGACTGAAGAAAGCCCCACGGTAATTTCAAGACGACCATCGCCCCCTTTTTCCATCCCCGGCCTTTGATCCCTTCCACCGCGATCGAAGCCTGAAGAAATCCAGAGCGGCTCAGTATCTCAGATTCCATCTTCCGTTCTCCTGTGACAAAGAGGATCTTCGCGTCCTCGTATCTCCTGCACATCTCCATCGCAACGGCGACACCGGGGAAAAGATGACCTCCCGTACCACCGCCAGCAATGATGATTCGCAGCGTCCTCTCTTTTTCCTCCTTTGGATCCCTCATCGCCTTGAGGAGATGTTGAGAAGTATCCCAATACTCAAAAGACTGATCACCAGGGATGAGCCTCCATAGCTGATCAGTGGCAGTGTCAGCCCTTTTGTGGGGAGCAGGCCCATCACCACTCCCATGTTGATCAGAACCTGCAGCCCAATGAAACTGCTGATGCCTAAGGCCACATAGCTACTGTAAAGATCAGGCGCATCAAGTGCTATCTTGATGCCACGCATGATCAGAATGCCGAAGAGCATAACGAGGGTTGCCAATCCTACAAGACCGAGTTCTTCAGCCACGACCGAGAGGATGAAATCCGTATGGGGCTCCGGCAAATAGAAGAGTTTTTGCTTGCTATTTCCGAGACCCACACCGAAGATGCCTCCTGAGCCAAAAGCCAAAAAGGAATTAACAATCTGAAAGCCGAGTCCCTGGGGGTCTTCCCAGGGGTTAAGAAAAGCCTGCCAGCGCTTCAACCGATAGTCCATCCTCCAGATAAGCCACAAGAGGACCGGCATGGCGCAAAGAACAAGACCGATAAGATGAAAAAGCTTGACGCCCCCCACGAAAAGCAGAATAAAAAACCAGCATCCTATGATGATAGAGGTTCCCAGATCGGGTTGAAGCGTGATCAGCGTCATGAAGATCCCCGTCACAATCAGATGGGGCAGAACCCCTTTCGAAAAAAAGGCGATATTGGGGCCTTTTTTTGCTAATGAGTAAGCGATGTAGATAGCCAGGGACAGCTTTGCTAACTCTGATGGTTGGAAAGAATAGCCTGCAAAACGCAGCCATCGACTGGCGCCACCGACTTTTACGCCTATTCCAGGAACAAGGAGCAGGCCCAGCAGGGCCAAACTGACAAAAAGAAGCGGATAAACAAGCTTCCGGTATACGGTGGCCGGAATGTTCTTTGCGAATATCATAAAACAAAGACCCAGCAGACAAGACACACCCTGTCTCTTGAGGAAATAGTAACTATCCCCCATTCTGTGTTCGGCTAGAAAGGAACTGGCACTGTAGATAGCCACCAGTCCAAACCCCAGCAACAGAAGGGTGGGAATCAGGAGCAAGTAATCATACCCAGAATGTTCTTTAGGGCTCGCTTTCATGGCCGAATCTTTTTACAGCCTCTTTGAAAGTATCGCCTCTCTCGGCGTAGTCGGAGAACATGTCAAAGCTTGAGCATGCGGGAGCCAGAAGGACCACGTCTTGAGGCATCGCTGAGGAAGAGGCCTGATAGACGGCATCTTCCATGCTATCAGCAAAGGAGAAAAGAATGACGCCTTTGAAGGCCTGCGCCAAAAGATCTTTTGCCTCACCCAAAAATACCGCCTTTTTCACACGCCCCTTCGCAACCTTGACAAGAGGCGAATAATCCGAACCTTTATGGCGGCCTCCAGCAATGAGGATAACCGGTCGGTCAAAACTGGCAACGGACCTTGATGCCGCCTCCACGTTCGTCGCTTTGGAATCATTGTAGAATTCAACCCCCCTGATCCGGGCCACCAACTCAAGCCGGTGGGGGAGTCCCTGAAAGCTAGCAATCGTTTCCTGAATGATCCTTGGTTCGACATGCAAAGCAAGACCGCCGAGGACTGCGCCCATGAGGTTTTCCAGGTTATGTCCCCCAGGAAGGGCGCACTTCTCAAGATCAAAAGAACACGCCTTCATGCCGGGTATAAGGGCGACGATCCTTTTGCCATCCATGAAGGCCTGGCGGTTTTCCCTTTTTTCTGACCCGTAGCGCAGCACCGAAACCCCGCCAGACGGTCTAAACCCGCTCAAGGCAGGATCATCATCGTTGAATATGGCGTAATGCCCTTGCCTCTGATTCTCAACGACCCTAAGCTTCGAATGAACATAAGCCTCATAACTGGGATATCTGTCCAGATGATCTGGAGAGATATTCAGCAGCAACGAGATGAAGGGACAGAATGTTTCCATGGTATCCAGTTGGAAACTGCTGACCTCAACCACGGCGTAGTCCGCTTGCCAATTCCTCGCTGCATAATCCATGAGAGGCGTCCCGATATTCCCTCCCACGAATACCTTGAAGCCTGCTTTTTTGAGCATGGCACTCAAGAAAGCGGTGACAGTTGACTTGCCGTTGGTACCCGTGACAGCCACAATAGGGACATCCATCAATCGGGCGGCCAATTCCATCTCACCCATGATGGGAACGCCTTTCTCTCTGGCTGCCTCCAGAGGCGCGATGTCCAAAGGAACCCCAGGGCTGAGGATGATGAGATCCGAGTTTGAAAAGGTCTCCTCTCTGTGCGCTCCCGTCTCCAAAATGGCCCCGAGTTGTCGAATTTTATGCGTCAGCCCTGAATCCAGCTCGCTCTCCGCTTTGATTTCACTTACTGTCACTCGGGCACCCCCCCCAACCAACCAGCGTGTCGCCGAAATGCCGG